>JAGVGM010000243.1 GCA_020057065.1 Thermodesulfovibrionia bacterium | reverse complement strand
ATATTAATAGTTAACCTTTGTCACCCCAATTCTATCAAAGTGTCACCTCATATGGTTAACTGTACACAATACCCCCGAGGGGGTATATACTTGTACAGTAATCTTATGAAATCCATACTTACACTGATTTTAATTGTTAGTTTTGCGGGAATAGCCGTTTTTGGCTTTACTATTTTTAGCCATGGTATGAGTGAATCAACCTCTGGTTGTATTACTTCTCCCATAGATGGAACACCTTGTCCAACAAATATTGTTGCTATGACTTTACAGCATGTTTCTTCCTTACAAACACTTACAACATCAATAATGCCATCTTTCTCTAGTTGGATTTTATTACTTGCATTTATACTTCTTGTTTCATTTTCGATATCTATATTTTATAAAAGTTTATTTTATCCTAAACTAGAATTTTCACATCAACGTTTACGAGATCTGAAGTTTAATTCTTCATATAGCCAACAAAAAATTATCTCTTGGCTTTCCTTGTTTGAGAATAGCCCAGCTTTCTAATATTGGCACGCATTAAGCGTAAGCTTTTTTCGTGCTATTCAAATATCCTTTCTAAGGGTATTTTTGTTATTCCTGACGTAGAGCGAGAGAAATGGGAAAGTAATCTTTCACATTTCCGAGCCGAGGAAGGCAATATTGTATCTAGTTATATTTTACTAACTTTAATTATTAAATCTATGCAAAAAATTATATGGAAACATTAGTAGGAACATCATTAATAGCAGCGTTTGTGGCCGGAGTTGCCGCACTCTTTGCTCCGTGCTGTATCACAGTACTTCTCCCATCTTACTTGGGAAATATCTTCAGAGAGAAATATAAAATCTTCTTCATGACTTTTGTCTTTTTCTTGGGAGTCGCAACAGTCTTTCTGCCAATCGGGTTGGGGGCATCTTTCTTAGCACAAGCATTCAGTAAATACCACAACATAATCTTTTCTGTTGGCGGGATATTCTTGGTTGTGCTTGGAATAACCATGCTTTTGGGTAAAAAGTTCTCTACTCCAACATCTGTGCGTGACGGAATGAAGAAGCACGTTTCTTCAATCTATGTGCTCGGTATTTTTTCTGCGATTGCTACTACTTGCTGTGCTCCAGTATTGGCTGGGGTGCTAACACTTTCGATGGCAAGCGGAACAATTGCTTGGGGTGTACTCTACACCTTAGCCTATGTCTTAGGTATGACATTACCATTATTCGTTATTGCGGCGTTCTTAGATAAAACAAATCTAACTGAAAAATTCACTGGTGCAAAGAAAACTATTTCAATGAAAATTGGAAACTTCAATTGGCAGATTA
Source organism: Thermodesulfovibrionia bacterium (assembly GCA_020057065.1). Classification (GTDB taxonomy): domain Bacteria; phylum Nitrospirota; class Thermodesulfovibrionia; order UBA6902; family UBA6902; genus SURF-23. The sequence continues at coordinate 5,643 of JAGVGM010000243.1, read as the reverse complement.
CCATTTCGGAATTAATTTCAGGATTGATATTTCTTCTGATGGGTGGCTACATAACTTACTTGGCTTTTAGCAGTAAATTATTTGTTCATTCAGACTATCAGTTGGAAATGAACATATGGAATGCTAAGTTCTTGGGCGCAATTAATGGCTTTACGTCTTTGATTCCTGAGTACATCTGGGCACTTCTGTTTATTGGAATAGTTACATCTATATCGTATGTCTTTATTAAACAATATAAAAAACAAAAATATGAGCAAAAATAATAACAATGAAAAATCACCTATGGTTTCGATCATTATAGTTTCAATTTTGGTGTTGGGTTTAGGATATTTTCTGTTCAAGAGTGCACCTGATAATCCAGGGCAAAGGCAAAGTTCTAACCAGAATGTTCCTGTTGATAATATGCACGGTGGGTCAGCCGGAGCTCCAACGAGCGAACAATTAAATTCACTTGTTGGAAATCCTATGCCTAATATTCAACTAGCAGACAAAGATGGAAAAGTATTTACAACTGCCGATCTAAAAGGTAAAAATACTGTTCTTTTCTTTAATGAGGGTCTTATGTGTTATCCAGCTTGTTGGAATCAAATGGCAGCCTTTGGTAGTGACCCAAGATTTAACAGTGATCAGATCCAAGCTATATCTGTCGTAGTTGATTCTCCAAAGGACTGGGAAACAGCAATAGCTAAAATGCCCCAACTTGCCAAAGCGACAACTATGTTTGATGCAAATGCTAACACCTCAAGAACGCTTGGTATGTTGACGACAACTTCATCAATGCATAGGGGCTCATTGCCTGGTCATACCTATGTGATTATAGACAAGGACGGAATTGCTAGATATGTGTTCGATGATCCGAATATGGCGATAGCTAATGATATGCTCTTTGGCAAAATCGGAGAATTAAAATAATAAATTAATATTTAACATTATGAACAAACAACCAACAATGGAAGAGCTTATTGCAAAAGTGGAAAAGCTTAAATCTACAGGTGAACTAGACCTCTCAATGGAGGAAGATTTGAGTATTGCCATAATGAACCTTATTAGTTTGGAAGAACATTTCTACTTCACGGCCGAAAAAACTGGAAATAATGAATATTTTGATTTATTAAACCAGACGAGAGAGATGAGAAAACAACTCTTGGTAAAAATGATTGATAAACGTGAGGGAGAAACATGGTGTATTGCTAAACACTTACTTGCCGCAACAATGAGAATGATGGAAGTTGGCACTAAGCTTCAATCATCAGGGAAAAAAGAAGAGGCGCAAGATATGTTTAAAAAGGCGTATGAAATTTATTCACTTTTTTGGGCACTTCGATTGAAATTAATTGATGTATCTGATGTCAAAAAGGTTGAAGATAATCAATTAAATATTCACGATAAATCTGGTTCTAGTAAACCAATGACAAAGGAAGATATTATTAGCAAAATTAGTCGATTGCTGTAAGGAATAATTAAATTAAAAATATGGAAAACGAAAAACTTGAAGAAAAAATAATAAAAAAAGATAGTCCGTATGCGACACCGATAGCTATTGTTATCGTTGGACTTATGTTGTCCCTAGCTGTGTTTTATGGTTTACGAAATCCTTCACAAGGAACACCTTTACAAAAAGCAGACACACAAGTTTCTGCACTTGAAGAAGCTGTTTTACCATCTAAGGGTGTAGTTTTACCTGCATCGTGGGGTAATCTTGGTGTGCAACTCGTAGACAGTGGCACTATTGATGCTGATAAATTCAAAGCTATTTATGAGCAGAGAGGAGCTTTCACTGATGAGTATAAAAACTTATTACTTGGAAATAATAATGGCCAGATTAAAATCACTAGAGAAAATTCAGGATATTATCTCAATCTATTTTGGGCTCTTGGTCTCGCAAATAAAAATCCTATTTTAGACACAGGCGAGATGGTAGATCCAAGATATGGTGGAGCAGGAAATTTTGCTTCTACTGGCGGTTGGACCATTGCAAAAGGCAAACCGATGGATCACTACAGCAAGCACGCGTTCATTACACTAACACCAGAACAGCAAGCCCTAGTCGATAAAGTATCACGCGGAATATACAGACCATGTTGTGGCAACTCGGTTAATTTCCCAGATTGTAATCATGGTATGGCGATGCTTGGACTTTTGGAGTTAATGGCTTCACAGGGCGCAAGTGAACAAGATATGTGGAAAACAGCTCTAGTGGTTAATTCTTATTGGTTCCCTGACACATATCTGACAATAGCGACTTACATGAAAGAAAAAGGAATTGAATGGAAAAATGTAAATCCGCAAGAAATGTTAAGTGCTAGTTATTCTAGCGCCCAAGGTTATGCAAAAATTGCATCACAAGTAATCAAACCAACTAGCTCACAAAGTGCGGGTGGATGTGGGGTCGATACAGGAGCGCCAGCATCTCTTCCAGCTCCAAAACAACAAAGCGGATGTGGAATATAAGTAATAATAAAAATAATTATGAAAACAGAACATAAAGTATTTATAGGAATTGGATTATTGACATTAGTTATTATCGTGGGTGGCACATTGTTGTCTACTAAAGAGGGAGTAAAAAAACAAGAGAAACTAAGCAAGACTATGATGGGAGAAAAAATGGCTGATGAAGGTGCAGTGCATGTCGCTCGTGATAAAGCGCATCCTGCCTATAAAACAAATCCTCCAACTTCTGGTCCGCACTGGGTAGGAGTTGCAGGAGCAGGTATTAAAAGTGAACCTGTGGCCGATGAGCTTGTGGTTCACAGCATGGAGCATGGTGCAGCGGTTGTGTGGTATAGGGAAGGGTTGGATCAAGGTGAAATAGAAAAAATTACAGAGGCATTCAATAGTTCTTCTGGTAAGAAAATAATGTTAGCACGCAAGGATCTGGATGTTCCGGTCGCGTTAACCTCGTGGGGTTATCTTCTTAAGCTTAATACAGTTGATGAAGCTAAAATCAAAGAATTTATAGAAACAAATAATGATAGAGCACCAGAAAGCGCGATAATATAGAAGAGTTGACAAATAGGGGGTGGGGGTATAGAGTATAGGAAAGGTCGAACTTATACTATTAACTTATAAAACTATGTTAGATCAAAAATTAAAAAAGAAAGCGCTCCATAGAGCAAGAATAATCCGTGGTCAAGTTGAAGGCCTTGTAAAGGCCATAGAAGCAGAGAAATATTGTATTGATTTAATAACGCAGTCGAGATCAGTGCAACTTTCCCTAAAAAGTATGGACAGAGTTCTTTTAGCAAATCATCTTAGCAGTCATGTAAAACATATGCTTAATGACACAAAACAGGAAGGTAAAGCCATTAAAGAACTCGTAGATCTGTACGCATTATCAAATAAATAAAACAAAAAATCACATGGAATTTGATTACACTGTAACAACAGCGAAAACTTTTGACGAAGCAGTTCAAAAAGTACAAGACGGAATCGCTAAAGCTGGTATGCGAGTTTTGTATATCCATGATGTACAGAAAACTTTAAGCGAGAAGGGCTTCTCAAGAGAACCATTCAAAATTATTGAATTTTGTAGCGCAAAATTTGCTAATGAGTTTCTGGATAAGGATATCAAAATTGGACTTTGCTTGCCTTGCAAGATCAATGTCTATACGAAAGATAAGCAAACGTTTATTTCCGGTATGCGACCGATTATTCTATCGCAGTTTTTTCCGCAAGCCGATTTAGGTGAAAGATCTAAAGAAATTGATCAAATCATTCAAAACATTATTAATAATACTAAATAGTTATGACAAAATTACCTCTTGAAAATCAAGATGAAAAACCACGCAAAGTTTTTGATCTTGTGTGTGGAATGGAACTTAATATGGGAGATGTGAGATATGCTTTCGAACATGAAGGTAAAGAATATTACTTCTGTTCTGAAACGTGTAAGGGTCATTTTGTGAGTGATCCTGATATGTATATAGGAGAAAATTAATAGATTAATTGAAAAAATATGAATGACAAAATTGCATTTGGATTCGGAGGAATATTAGTCGGAGCAGTTATCGTCTTACTATTAAGCTCCACAGAACAATATAGATCAATGATGTGGGGAGCAAATGGCTCAAATATTACAACACCAAACAGAACAGTGGGAATGATGAATAATATAGATGAGCACTTTATTGAACAGATGATTCCGCATCACGATGGAGCTATCGATATGGCAAAGCTTGCTTTACAAAAAGCAAAAAGACCAGAAATTAAAACTCTCGCAGAAAACATTATTAACGCTCAGGAGAAAGAAATAACGGAAATGCAAGGTTGGTATAAAAGTTGGTTTGGTGGAGATGTAAAAAAGGGAAATACTTACTCAATGATGGGCGGTATGATGTCCACAGGAGGGATGCATATGGTTGGAAACCAACAAAATACTCAAACATTAGAAAACGCACCTGACTTCGATAAAGCATTTATTGAAGAGATGATTCCACATCATCAATTAGCCATAATAATGGCGCAAATGCTCAAGGCTGGGACCAATAGACCGGAAATGTTAACTCTTGCAAATAATATTACCGAATCACAGTCCAAAGAGATAGAACAAATGGAAAGTTGGTATAAGAGTTGGTATAAGTAAAATTATATAAATTAATATTATTAGATTAATTAAGGAACTTATTATGAAACTATCTAAATTAATGCATATCACCAGTGTTGTCGTGGGTCTAGTTGGAGTGATTACGTTTCTGGGGACCATTTTGGGTGGATCAGATAATCTTGTGTTTGGAATTACAAAAGTGGATGCATTATTGTGTTCAGCTATTCTTATTCTTATCGCGACATGGCTTCAAATTGCAACGATTCATCACATGATGTTGGAGAAGCGAGGAGAAATTGTTTAATAACTTAACTTAAAAATATATGGAACTATCATTAAAAAAATATGGTTGGAAATGTGTTCTTGGGGCTGAAGTAGCATATGTTCTTTGTGTGTTGGGTGGATTTCTACCGCTTCGTAGTACAGCAGGTCTTGAACTTCATCACACACTCTTTGAGACATTGCCTGGTTTTACTTGGATAACTACTGGAAGTTTTATATTGGGCGCAGTCTATATGTTTATCTTTGCTTGGATTTTTGGCTCCTATTTCGTATGGATGCATAATTCAAGTCTTATTAGTAAATAATTAAAAAAAATTATGAACACGATTATATTATTAATTTTATTGGGTGGTTGTCTAGTGATGCATTTCTTTATGATGCGAAGGCACGGGCATGACGAAAATCATGAACACACAGGAAGCAACGATAAAGAAAATGATAAAAATCATTCCGGACATGGATGTTGTCACTAATAAAATTATATGGAAAATTCTTACGGCCTTTGGTTGCTTGTCATTATAAACTCACTAGTCTTTATTATTTTCGCTTTCAGTTTCACTAAGCCGAAAACTTCACGAGATTGGCGCTCATTTGGCGGATTCTCGGCATTCATTGTGGCTCTGTTTACGGAGATGTATGGTTTTCCACTTACGATATATTTTTTTTCTGGTTGGCTCTCTACAAAATTTCCCGGCATTGATTTTTTTGCACACAATTCAGGGCATCTTTTTGAGGACTTCTTTGGCTGGGGTGGCGATCCGCATTTCGGACCATTCCATATCGCAAGCTATATATTGATCATTTATGGTTTTACGCTT
>JAGVGM010000217.1 GCA_020057065.1 Thermodesulfovibrionia bacterium | reverse complement strand
GACAGAGGGCAAAAGAAGAAGGAAAGAAGATAACATTTGAAACCCATGGATTGGATGCCGTAACACGGGGGTGTCTCGGCGGGGTATCCTTCTGCTTTATATCCCACACAGGGCAGGTTCAGCCATGTGGTTATCTGGAAGTCAACTGTGGGGATATTAAAGAAACCAGCCTTGAGGAGATATGGAAAAATTCAGAGGTTTTTCAATCCCTGAGGGATTTTGATAAGTACAATGGCAAATGCGGGATATGTGAATATCGGCAGGTTTGCGGGGGATGCAGGGCAAGGGCATATGAATTTAATGGAGACTATCTAGGAGAAGAACCCTACTGTACCTATCAACCGAAGAGGGTGAGTTGAAGTACTCCCCTTTTAACTCTGCTTACGGCCTATCTGCTCGCTGTCCTGCGCTTAAAACCTGATGTTACCAATCAACCCTCCAAGGACTCGCTACCCAGTGGCTGGCAACCTTCCGGGATGGGGTTCGCACCCATTTGATTATACGACCTTGCCCGTGCCGCGCGGACCAAACAGGAAGAAGTGATCAGCAGGAGGTATGAAATATCGTGGTATTGATTCCATTCTGCGCCCTATAATAGCATAAGCGATGCTATTTTAGAAGATATATTTCCAGAGTTGGCAATTAAAAATTATGAATAATGAATTCCCTCTTATGGCATCAATGGGTAATATGCCAGATCCAACCTGGAATGTAATGTCGCTTTGCTCTTGCCATAGACTCCCGGGAATAACAGCCTTTTTACCTTCAAAAAACGCATTATAGGCCAATTTCAGGGGGATAGTTCTGAATTATTCGTTCCAATATCTGATACTTGCTGTGGCCCGACCCCGTTACAACCCCTAAGAACGCTTTTTCGTCGACGGTGGAGTTTTATCTATTGACATCGGAGGCCTTATAAGGGTTATACGATTTTTTTGCTTTGATTTTTTTGTTCTTTGACAACTGAATATGTGTGCAGGTTTTGCGTTGGTTCATTATTCTTCAGGAGTAATGGCTATTTCTCCGAGATTTTGGCCCTGTCTGGAAAGAAGTGTCCAAAGGTCAGAATAGAAAAAATGGTCAATCGTCTTTATGTGCTGGGAAAGCAAGGCGTGTGTAATCATGTTGGGGCGAATATCACAATAATACACACCATCAAGCGGATTTAACTTAATTGTGTATGCCTTGAAATGACCGGGTAAAAACGTTGCCGATATGCCGTACTCATGTTCTCGCTTTGTCTTTTTGCGCTGTACGTCATTTAGGAAAATAGCGATGTGAGGCAAGGCGGTATCTGTGAGTCGGTTGTACAGAAATTTGTCCATAAAAACCTTGTCAATACGATCTTTACTGGAGGTTTTAACGGAACCTATAATTTTTAGTTCACCTGTTTTGCTAATCAGTAAATCGTGTTGGTAGCTTGACTTGAAGAGTTCCACACCATCCTCATCTTTTATGGGAATTTGCATAGTCCCTGAAACGCATTCCACTTTAAGAGAAACAATCAATAAGCGGATAAATCGTTCAAATAAATCACCATTTACTTTACGGGCTTGATTTGATTTTCCAGCCGGGAGTGCGTCAAGCGCGGCACCAATGGACTGCTGAACGGTGTAGATCGTGCGGTTGACATTTTGCCTCAATTCGTTGGCTGGGAGTTCACCGCTTTTAATGTGTTCAAGTGTCTGCAAAAACTGTTGTGCGGCATTTTCAAAGCCTTTAGCATCGTACATGAGTAAAGAATTGAGCGGACGAGTAATGTTGTAACTTCCGTCCTCGCGGTATTGGAAAAATTGATAGTGATTTTCATTCTGGGAGATGATGCGAGCTTGTAACCCGGTCTCTACATATTCCAGGTAGCGGGCGCAAAAAGTGATGTAGTTTTCTACGGTGTGGAATAGGTCTTTGTTGACGGCGTGTTCTACAAGATCAATAAGATTCATCGTATGGATTCCCTCCGCGCAGCGGTTTTTCGGTCATGGGCTATCCACTCGTCCTTTGTCATGCGCCGGACATTTTCGATTCTTTCAATCGCCCACTGGTTATAATTAGCGTCCATGTCACATCCCATCCAGCGGCGTTTGAGCTGTTCAGCAACTACCACAGTGGTTCCTGAACCGGAAAAAGGATCAATGACCAAATCTCCTTCGTTGGAAGAAGCAAAAACAAATTTCCTTAGTAGTTCTTCTGGTTTTTGTGTGGGGTGCGGTGTTTTCTCGCCCATGCCATTGCAGGTGGTTGGGATGTCTATTACATCTTTTGGTTTAGCACCTTTGGGGTTTGGTTCCCAATTGTCACGTTGCTTACCACCGTTGCCACCATACGCGCTTGTTTCAGCCTGGGGGTGAGATGGATATTTGAGAGTATGGGCGCCATAGGGGGTACGGACATCATCAATATTTAGTTTGCAAGCGTCTGTTTTACGAAAATGGATGATGCTCTCGTGAGATCGACCCCATTCATTACCTAAGTTGGCTTTGTTTTTGTAATGCCAGATTAACCAACGGCAATGCTTAAAATACTTCGATGCTGGATGTTTAATATCTGCGAGTATTTCAGAGAACCCGCATACATATAAAGAACCGGTAGGCTTCAAAACGCGAGATGCCTGAGCTATCCACTTGATAGACCACTCAATATATTTTTCTTGGCTCTCGAAGTTATCCCACTCGGCTTTTTTGATATTGTAAGGAGGATCAGCGAAAACGAGATCAACGCTTGAAGAATTAAGAGATTCAAGCCATTCGATAGAGTTTCCTTGATACAAACGCCCGTTTGGATGTTCATATTGTAACTGAAAACCTTCTGTAACAGGGATAAAGGCAACTTCCATTTTTTGTTGCCGCTGTATTTCGTTGGAGGTGGATATTAGAACCAATTGTTCCATTATGTTTGCCTCTGATTATTATGCCGGGAATTTTGTAGAGTTTATCATATTTGGTAATTTTTGAGAAGAATTTAACCTCGCCCCCGATTGGTTTGTTTGTTCTGTATAACGATAGTGGTCACCAGCCGACGCACCAAAATGCCAATAGGGAAGCGCCGGTCTGGTGCATCACATTGTTCAAGTAAGCCGCTTACGCGGCAGATTCACACCCTTAGCCTTCCATTATCATAAAACCGCCAAGCATATCCACCGTTTCCACCTGCTG
>JAGVGM010000356.1 GCA_020057065.1 Thermodesulfovibrionia bacterium | reverse complement strand
TAGCCTCTGTCCGTGTTTCATACCGGTAATCATATACATGCTCTGTCTTTAGCGTATGGAAAAAGCTTTCAGCAACCGCATTGTCATAACAATTACCCTTCCTGCTCATACTCTGGATAAAGCCATAGGCATTCAGGACTTTCCGAAAATCAGAGCTTGCATACTGAACCCCTCTGTCAGAATGGAAGATGCATCTCAGGGATGGCCGCCGCCTCCCTATGGCCTGATACAAGGCTTTGACAACAAACCCCGATGTCAGTCGGTCACTCATGGCCCATCCGACTACCTGTCGGGAATAGAGATCAAGAATCACTGCCAAGTACAGCCAGCCTTCCAAGGTTGCAATATACGTAATATCCGAGACCCATACGGTATTGGGCTTCTCTGCCACAAAGTTCTGACTCAGGAGATTCTCAGCAACCGGCAGATTATGCTTTGAATTCGTTGTAGCCTTGAATTTCTTTTTTGTCTTCCCTGCAATGCCATGCATCTTCATTAAGCGGGCTACACGGTTTTCGCTGCACCTTGTTCCTCTTGCCTGTATGTCTTTGGTTATCCTCGGACTTCCATATGCCCTACGGCTGTTTTTATGTGATTCTTTTATTTCCATGAGTACTTTCTCATTTTCCTTCTGCCTTTTGCTCTGAGGCTGTCTCTTCCATGCGTAATATCCGCTCCTTGATGCTCTAATGACCCGGCACATCCTCTGCACCCCATGTGAGGAGCGATGCTGGTCCATGAACCAGTATTTCATTTGGGGTGTTTTGAGAAGATGGCCAACGCTTTTTTTAGGATTTCCTTGTCCTCCCTCAGGTTGGCATTTTCTTTCTGCAGCCTTTTGAGTTCTTCTTCCTCTGGTTTTAGGTGGCCTTTGCCAGGGAAACTGCCTGAGGGATCTTCTTTATGCTTTCGTTTCCATGTGTGCAGCAGATTCTCGTGAATCCCAAGGCTATGGGCTACGTCACTCACTGTCCGCCCGCCTTCCGTCACAAGCCGTATTGCTTCTTCTTTGAACTGCCGATCGTACGTCCTATGCCTTCTGCTCTCTTGCATTTTTACACCTCCAAGGTTATAAGGTTATTTATTGTAACCTAACTCTTCGGTGTGTCCGCTAAACTGGGGGAAGTGCATGTCTTATATTGAATTAGATTGTCTTTATTAAGTTTGTCGTACAATTCACAACCAGGATAAGGAACAAATATATTGAAAATTGCATATCGCACATTTAGCTGACAGGCAAAATCAATGGTTTTTAGTATTTCGGCCTCGCTTTCCCCGGGTAAACCTATCATAAACATACCATCCACTTCAATTTCAGCTTGTCGCGCCCATCGCACGGCATTTAAGACATCATCGGTCTCGAAGTTCTTCTTGAGACTCTTTAAAATAGCATTACTGCCGGATTCAATACCAAAACAAACTCGCTCACAACCTGCTTCTTTCATCTTTTTCAAGATTTCTAAATCAAGAGAGTTAACCCTGCATTCTGTTGTCCAAGATATCTTCTTATGAATGCCACGATTAATAATCTCCTGACAAACATGCATGGCGTGTTGTTTAACCAGTGGAAAAGCTAAATCCATAAAAGTAAATACGGTAGCATTATACGTTTCATGCAGATGTTCTATTTCATCTGCAATATTTTTGGGACTTCGCATGCGGTACCGACTTCCCATGCTGCGCTCTGATCTTGATGAACAAAAAGTACATTGATTAGGACACCCCCTAGTAGCCAGAATATGCACTGCCATTGTGTCCTTTTTCATTTCTGTTCGGGGATCATTTTTATATTTATTCATGGGGAAGAGGTCCCATGCCGGATAAGGCAACGAGTCCAGATCGTTTATTTTATCACGTTTGCCGGTAGAAATGACTTGCCCCTTTATTTTATAAGAAATACCTTTTATCAGAGAGTAGTCCACGTTAGCTTTCAAAGATTCGACTAACTCCAGTAATGCCTGTTCTCCTTCTCCATGAACAACAAAGTCAACATAATCATTAATTAAAAGCTCTTCAGAAAACAAGCTGGCATGAAGATTTCCTGCCACGATAATAGTTTTAGGAAATTCAAATCGAATCTTTTTCAAAACCTGATAAGAAACATCGGCTGACGGAGTCAAAAGGCTAATTCCTATAATATCAGGCGCATACGCTTTTACATATGTCAAAATATTATTCAGGCCATGGCCTTCGACATAACTATCCAATACCCGAACATCATAACCGTTCACCCTTAGAACAGCAGCTAAATAAGCAATCCCTATCGAGGGCTGAGGATTGGAAAACCTTTTAAGAGCACCATAGGACTTTTCTAAATCAGTTGGAGGAATAAAGAAAAGCATTTTCATTTTTATTACTCTTTCTTCTTAAACTCTAAGAACGCATCGTTTATAAGGCTCACAGAATCAACCTCAGGTAAGTCCCCTTCTTTTTGCGAGCAAAGTCCCTTTTTTTAGTATGTAAATCAAGCCGCCTGGCAGTGAACACAATATAACGATGATACGCCAATAGGCAAAGACGCGCGCGCCAGCATCAGATCCAACGGCTGTCCAGGCAAAAGCTCCGACTAATTCTGTCCATCCAATATTTCCAGGAGTTATAGGTATTAAACCAACAAACATAACCACGGAAGATGATGCTAACAGAGAAAGGCCTTCTCGCCAGATATCATCAGCCAATCCCGCAAGAATTAAAATCCCCAATAGAGATGAAAACTGAATAAGCAGACTTAGAATAAAGGTCTTAACCAACAATTGGGGAGCACTGAGCAGTTTTGCCATTCCCGATAAGGTATTTAGAATAAAACTTCGATCTTTTATAGCCTCCAGTCTGCCCCTTATAAAACTTCTAATTCGTTTATTTCTACCAACCATAAATACAGTTACAGCTATAATTAAAATAGAAAATATAATATATAGTATCAGATTAATTTCATTCTGATAAACTTCTAAGAATAGTTTTTTATATAAAGTTAAATAAAACAAAGAAATCCCGGCTATCAAACTTAATGCAAGGATCCCTATTAGTCTGTCTATTACAATAATACCTGTAATACCTGATGATATTCCTTTCATCTCCTTTTCACTATTGACCAGATAATATCCTTTTACTAAATCCCCTCCTACTAAACCTGGAACAACCATATTAAAAAAATTGCCAACGAATGTTACCTGGATGATAAACAAAATTTTTGCTGGAATATTGGAATGATAAAGAAAACTCTTTATTCTGACAGATGCAAGAAACTGGCTGAATAAAAATAAAAGACTTGAAAGGGCAATATTGAACAGATTTCCATAGGAGAAAAAAGTAAGAAAGTATTCACTCTTTAATAGATTTTTGCTAAATAAATAATATATTAATACTGATGCTATTATGACTTTAATAGTAAATGTAATTAGCTTTTTCATTACTGCTCATTTACGCTGAGATTCATCTTAATCCTTTAAATCTTTGTAAAGCGCGTATTTCTAAAAAAAAGCGATAATGCTTTGACATATTAAGTTGTCGGTGTAATCATTATTCTAACAATTTTACCTTTCTGTGTAATTGTGCGTTTCCCTAAAATCATCCATCGGAACCATAATTTCATTATATCTGCAACTGAAGAGAATAAAGCCCTATGTCTTGTCCCTTTTGCCACTCCCGTAGCCCTTGGAATAAAGTTAATCGGGACCTCCCTTATTGACATCCCTCTCCAGTATGATTTTATTAAGCCTTCGGGGTTAGCAAAAGAACTCTTTGCTTCAATCTTTATTGACTGAATCCACTTGGTGGGATAAAACGTAACATTTTGAAAATCAGAGAGCGGCACCCTGAAAAGCAGCCTTATAAGGATATAGTTAATTACTGAAACTATAGCCTTAGGCACGGTATCGGAGCGCCTGGTAAGATGTTTCATGTCAAAGAGCTTTAAAATAACTGCTATTGGTTTCATTAATTTTAATCTGACATTAACCGGTTTTCTTCTTACACCCTGCACTATATCAGAAGTTTTCAAATACTCAAGAAACTGCCTCAGGCTTGATATGTCGTAGCTCCAATCAATTGTCTGCCAGAATAAAAATTCCTTAGATGCTTGTTGAATGGCGCGGCGGCTGGAAATACCAACATTGAGGTTGCACTCGTTTTGAAATATTTTGAGCCTCGGGTTTTTCTTTTGAAAAGCACTGGCGATCTCATAGGTTCTATCGGTACTCCCATCGTCGATGAGCACGATTTCATAATCCTCAACGTTTTCCTCCATTAACAGAGTTGCCCGTCTCAGATATTGCTCAATAGAATCTTCCTCGTTATAGGCCCAACAGACAAGGGAAACACTCCGATCAAATTTAGGCAAATGCATTTAGTGAAGTTCCCTTTTGCCGCTTTTGGTAATAATTGGCACTGCCCTCATCCAGAGCTGTTTTTCCCACCAGGGACGGTTGTCTTTGTACCAGGCGATGGTTCGTTCAAGGCCATCTTCCCATGACACCTGAGGCTGCCATCCGAGACGGTTTTCTATTTTGGCGATATCCCCCGTATGACGAAAGACCTGCCCCGGCCTGTCGCCGGAAAATTTAATCATTGATTCATCCTTCCCCATCAAGGACACAATATCCTGAGCTATAGAGAGAATCGTCCGATGAATGCTGGATGCCACATTGAACACCTCTCCCTTGACTTCTTCGATAGGAGCGTGAATCACCATATCAATTGCCCGACAGGTATCTTCAGAAAAAACAAAATCTCTCGCGGCGCTTCCATCCCCATGTATCCGGATCGGTTCATTGAGGATGCAGCTCGTGATGAATCGTGGCACCGCCTTTTCAAGATGCTGGGAAGATCCATAGTTGTTAAAGGGACGGATAATGGTGGCCGGCAGGTCATAGGTCGCCCAGTAGGAATAAACCAGGCGGTCGGCGCCGGCCTTGGCCGCTGCATAGGGGCTCATGGGCATAAGGGGATGTTCCTCATTCATCAAAGGGACTGTTGCGGTCCCATATACTTCAGACGTGGATATATGGATAAAACGTTCTACTTTATCCTTGTATTTCAGTATCGCGTTTGCAATGGTTTGCGTGCCCAGCACGTCTGTTTCAAAAAAAATATAGTTATCGTATATTGAGCGTGTAACATGCGATTCTGCCGCAAAGTGCACAACAATCTCAGACTGAGATACAAGAGTATCCACAAGTTCTCCATTGATAACGTTACCGTACCAGAATACTAACCTTTCATTATTATTTTTATTGATATCTACCGGGAGATTTTCGATATTACCTGCATATGTCAAAGCATCCAGTACAATCATTCTGTAGTCAGGATACTTGTTGTAAATATATCTGACAAAATTGCTTCCGATAAATCCTGCCCCCCCTGTCACCAGAATAGTCTTTTTCATATTACTTTCAACCCTCTCAATCTATTTAGATTATTGTCATAACAAAGCCGACGCACAACTTTCGGTCATAACCAAGGGCCTCCGATAAATCATCAATCTTCCTCATTTTATCGAGTTGCAGCCCTCGACAATCCACCTATCTTTTAAAAAGCTCAACGAATTATACCATTGTAATAGTGATTCAAAGTGCATACAGTCAGCGTATGGATAAAAACGCTGTCTATCAATGAGAACCGGAACAAGCCCAGCCGCTCTGGCGCATATTACATCAGTTTCGTATTCGTTGCCAACATAAAGTATATGGTCATTTCCTGGTGAAAGCGAAAGGGACCGTAAGGCATCGTTGAATATCGCCGAATTCGGCTTTTCGACTCCAATGTCCTGTGAGGCGCCAATATACCTGAAAAACCTCTGAATCCCTAATATGCCAGCTAACGTGGCAAGTCCTTTATCCCAGTTGGCAATTAGTGCTAAGGGAATCTTCAAAGAGGTCATCTTTTCGAGAACCAACACCGCATCCTGCAACAATTCCCATCTTTTCTTTGTCTCGAAATTTTGTGCAAGTACAGGCTGGAGTTCAGGGGAAAAATTTGCAATCCCAAGGGTATTGCAGAGCTGTCTATTGTACTGTGCGTAGAAATCATGCTTATCTTTTTTATTATTAATTGTAATTGAGGAATATTTATTACTAAAATCAACAACGTGATATGCCCTTCTTATTTCCTCAATATCGAGTTGCAGGCCGATATCCATAGCTGATTTGGAAAAAAGCTCCTCTCTCGACGGAGACAACGTAACCAGAGTATCTCCAAAGTCAAAAAAAACTGCTTTTACCGAATAGGGCTTATAGACGCACATGTATACTATTGTGTTTGTCTCTGTATCGATTTTTTCCTTAAGGATTTCTTACCGAGTGCATGAAAAAGCTTTTCGTAATCAACATCTATAAAGGTAAAATCATGTTCACCGGGTGCGGTAAATATGTTTACAGGATGTGTCTTGCTAAGTTTTGAGATAAAATATTCTATCTTCTCGTGCAAAAGAAGCGAATCTGATGTGTTATAAAAGATTACAAATGGCAGCCCTTCCTTATACTTAGGGATGAGATTAATCGGACTCCTCATTTTCAATTTCTTCATGTCTCCATTGACAGAGGCGTTTAATGTTTCCCTGACTCTTTGATTTGAAGATTTGGTCACTATAGCGGACAAATCGGAGCCGGGTATTAAAGCTATTACCCCCAATATCCGTTGACGCAAATCTTCAGGAAGAATACCGGCAAGCGCAAGCGCTTGAGTTCCTCCCATTGAGATGCCAATCAGGTAGAAACCTTCCGAGTCTTTTGAATAAGTATTTATTATCTGCTGAGCGTTTGCAATAAAAGCATCTGAAACCCACGAGGGACCTAATCCTCCGATACATATCACTCTTGCGCTCAAAGCCCTTACAAGTCCCTTAACTACTACCACATCTCCACGGTCTCCATCCATACCATGAAAAAAAAAGAACAGCTGTTTTGCGGGTTCCCCGGCTGGTTTCAAAATAAAAAGAGAGTGATCACTATTATCAAAGGCTGACTTATATCTCAACAATTCTCCTTCTATTGAGGAATCCCTCATTACTTCGTCAAAATATATATATCTGTTTAAATGAGTAGCGGGCGGTTGATTATGAGCAAAAGCGTTCTGTATAGCAGATGTGGTAGTAATCAATACGAACACAGCAATCAACGCCAATAATGTTATTTTAATGAGCCGCGTTTTCGTATGTGTCATAATCATTACTTTTCTCCTCCCTGCTTTTATTGAAATGAGACTTTGTGAATAGCTACACAACGTTTCAAGCCGAGATCGATAAAAAAATACTATAACATATCAAGATAGTTCTCATACCAGATTTGGAAAATTATTAATGTCCATACTTTGAATGTTAAAGTATCATCTCCTCTGAGAAATTTTGTAACGAGGGCATCTACATAGTCCTGATTAAAAAAACCATGGGAACTCAACCGTGCTGCTGACAGTACGTCTCTCACCATTTCAGCCATACCCTCGCGGAGCCAGGTGTTTTTTGGCAATACAAACCCTTCCTTAGGACGTTCAAGGATTTCTTCCGGCACATACCGTGCAGCAACCCTTCTCAGTATATACTTGAGCGTCCTGCCTCGAATCTTTAGATTGCCTGGAATCGAACATGCCAATTCAACTATACGGTAGTCAAGGAATGGCGTTCTCACTTCCATGGAGTTTGCCATTGACAGCATATCGTTAAAATAAAGAATCTCATTCGGGAGTAATGTGTTAATATCGAGATAAAGCATATTATTCAGATCATCCGTCCCTATATCGCAGCGCTGGTAGATATCTCGTAAAAAAGTCCCGGTGGAATACATTCCGAATACTTCCATCCCATTATCTGAAAGGAGTTCCTTCTTCTCGTGCTCCATAAACGCCGCGTAGGCAAGCCTCCATTCCCAAGGCTGATACTGAGCAAGGCCAAGAACAAAATCCCTTTTGCCATTAAAAAAGCCGTAATCCAATTCCTCCAGTCGGTTTCCGCTATGGAGTGCCCTCTGCACAGCAGTGACAGGCCATACAAGCCGATGATGCCCATAAGAGGCAAAAAGGTCGTCAGCACCATCACCGGAAAGTGCTACCGTAACATACTGGTGCATGAATCGTGAAAGCCAATATGAAGAAATTACGCCTGCAAATGGCTGGTCGAGATGGGTTATTACTGCAGGAAGCTCCCGTTGCAATTCGCGCCAGTCCATAACATATTCATAGTGCTCAGTTCCAAATTTCCTGGCTACTATTCTGGCGTAGTAAGCATCAAGTTTGTGGGCGGGAGAATCCGCAAAAGCAAGACTGAATGTTTTGACGGGTTTCGGAGAATACTCACTCATTATGCCTACTACGGTGGAAGAATCGATACCTCCGGAGAGATATGCCCCGTAGTTTACATCAGAGCGGAGCCTGAGCTTGATACTGTCACGCAATATTCCGTCGATGCGGTCCACCAACAACTGTTCGTCGTTTTCCGTCCACTTAGGAGCCATCGACAGATGATACCACTGGACAACTTCGCACGAGTCGCCGTCCCTGATTATCATGTGCCCAGGCAGCAGTGACCGTATGTCCTTGTATACAGTGAAGGGCGCAGGGATGTTGCGGAGGGAAAAATAATGGGATAATGCCTCGTAATCTATCTCTCTGTTCACGGCAGGATGGCAGAGGACCGTTTTTATTTCGGAGCCGAATACGAGCATATTGCCTTTTGCCATGTAGAACAGAGGCTTGACCCCGTACCTATCCCTTATGAGGACGAGTTTCCTTTCACGGCCGTCCCAGATTGCAATGGCGAACATGCCATTTAACTTATGCAAAAAGGTAAGACCGTATTCCTCGTATGCATGAACTATCGTTTCTGTATCGCTTGAGGTACTGAACACGTGTCCTTTAGTTTCGAGTTCTCCTCTGAGTTCAATATAATTGAATATCTCTCCATTAAAGATAACATGGATTGTGCCGTCTTCATTAGAAATCGGTTGATGCCCTCCCAAAAGATCTATAATAGAAAGTCGCACCATACCACAGGAGATATTATCATCGATAAAATAACCGCTATCGTTTGGCCCCCTGTGATTCATGGAAGTCATCATCTTCTTTAAGACCTCGAGACGTTCGCCGCTTGTATACCCGCAGATGCCGCACATTTTATGATTCTATCCTATCTATAATGTTGGAGGACCATTGATCAATCAGATCTTTTCCCTTTTTGGGATAAATAGTTGCAGGCATTCCTACTGCAAGAGACCCATCTTCCATATTGCTGGTAATGACTGCATGGGCAGCAATAACACAGTTATTCCCTATCGTTATGTCTCCGATAATTATAGAATTCGCAAAGAAAAAGCAATTATCACCGGCTCGTGGAAATTTTTTTATCTCATCAGGATGCCAACTCTTTACGATAAAAGATACCCCATGGAAAATTGTAACCCCGGAACCGATAACTGTGCCTCTTCCAATCACTATGCCAGAGGGATGAGCTATAAAAAGCCTGGAGCCTATATGTGCGTTGAATTCTATCTCCGCGCCTGTCAGTGCAAGATTCAGGCGGACAAGGAACCATGCTAAATAAACCCTACGTTTGAGAAAGAGCCAGTGACTTATACGGTACATCAGGACTGCTTGAAACCCTGCCTTGAAAAGAAGACTTTCCCATAAAACACGTCTTTTTGAGTATTGCTGTCCCCTGAGCGCGAATGTCTGTTCAAATCGTGAGAGATCGCTTTTAATTAAAGATATCAGTTCCTTGAATTTCATTTCAGATTCAAGCGCAGGTAAACTTCACGATCAAATTTTATTGACTATGGTTTGAATTCCATTGTGTAGTGCATCCCCCCTCCGGAGAATGCTGAAATCTACGCTAGGTATATATATCTCATTCCAGTATCGCAGAACAACCGCGGGCTGCAATCCCGGTTGAGATAGATCTCTGCACAGCCGGAAATGTTCGAACACCATCTCTGCGTCATTAAAGCCATAGAGATAGCGTATACCGCTGGTTCCTGAAAATCGAGGATTTATCTCGAAAACAAAAACTTTCCCATCCACAAGACGGAACTGCAAATTACATGAGCCAACAGCCCCGAGCAGTTCGACAATACGAATTACCTGTTGCGTGATATCAGCATCCTGTATAAGCTCAGTCCTGTATGTAGTCCCTTGAATCAAATCACGGTGCAGAACAATCGATGCCCTTACCTTTCGATCGTTGCTCGAAACGGTAGCGGCTGTATATTCAGAATCCAAATCAGGTAGATACCTCTGAACGATAGGGTTGGGGGTCAGGAGCTTTGCAGCATTTATCTCTTCTCTTGAATTTATAAGAAAGACGTTTTTAGATGAACTACCTTCACGGGGTTTAACGATTAAGGGGAAACCGTTATTTTTTATTATTTTATTTATCCCTTCTCCGTCATCAGCAGGGACTGTTTCCGGATAGGGCAAACCGCTTTCACGCAAAAATTCCGCTGTCATCAGTTTATCCGAACCAATACGGACAACCTCGGGCGGGTTGACAAATACAGAAAGTCCCAGTTCCTTTTCAAATTCCTCTTTATGTTCGCTAAAGAACAGTAGCTCTTTTGGCGAACATACATATATCGCTTCAATTTTTTCCTTATATGCAATCTCCTTAATCCTATCTTTGAATCCGAAGTCGCCTGTCCCGGGAACCACATAATAGCCATCTACCAGGGAAAAGCCGGCTGAAAGCGGTTCCATATCTATTCCAACAATGAAATATGCCCTTTTACCATTTCGTAGCGATTTGATTATGCCCTGACCGATGTTGCCGCCTACAGCTGTGACCAAAACGCGATGTTCTGCCATTACCCTGCTTTTTCCATTTCTTCTTTAATCATTTGAAGTCCTGCCTCCAGTTTTACCGTCGGCCTGAAGTTAAGCACTTTTTTTGCTCTCGATATATCGAGCTTAAAACCGGGGTCGTTGTCTTCCTTCTCCCTAACATAAATAATCTTGGCAGCGCCGCCCGTAAATACCTTGCTGATCTTTTCAGCCAGTTCTGACATCGAAACAGGGACACCCGAGCCGATATTGAATGTGCCGTTTACTTTGGCTTGATAAGCCAAGATATTAGCCCTAGCCGCATCATTACAATGCAAAAAATCTTGCGTCCTTTTTCCACTACCGTAAACAAGTATCTCTTTCTTCGTAATAGCTCTGTTAATCATAATAGGCAATACAGTTCCTTGGTATTGTCTATAGGCATATAGAGAGCTATATCTCAAACTTGCAACTTTAACACCCATAGCTTCCAAGCATAGTAGTAAATGCTCACTTGCAAGTTTAGTAGCGCCGTAAAGATCCGAAGGTTTTTTGGGAGAGTTCTCATTTAGGTAGCCTAAACCTTTTGCGTAAACTGAAATCGAAGAGCTAAAAATCACTTGCTCAAAATATGGCCACTTCTGACTGTGCTCGATCAAATGTGCTAATGGAGCGAGATTGTCCTCCACAACCCTGATCCTGTTTTTTTCATCAGCATCCCAGGGTATATAAGCTGCCAGATGGAAAACATGGGTTATAGAACTTGGCAAGTTGTTCCAGAGTTCAGTATCCCTAAGATCACCATAAAATATCTTTATATTTGAGTCATCTTCACGCCGTCTCTTTACCCTATCTCTTTGAACTAAAATAAGCTTACACATAGGCAATTCATGGGATATAATCTTAAGCAAATGAGAGCCAAGCAATCCCTTTCCGCCAGTAATTAAAAAAGTTTTTTCTTTATCAGCCATTTAGATTTCTTTTGGACTCAAATTATATGACTCAAATTGCTTCTTCAGCTTACCTTTTAAAGGCTTTGTTTTCCAATCCGGACAGTCTTGACAAAATTCTGGAAGTTTGTTCCACTGTGCCATAAGATGCGTCTCTCTGATCTCATGCATTGCATTTTGCCAGAGGTCTTTTATATTACTATTATTAATATTTCCTACTGTCGCCCGATTATACCAATCACATATACAGTAGGGGACAGAACCATCAAAAAAAATAGGGAAAGAATCAAATATCCATGGACAAGGGTATCTCTCACCATTATGTTCTTCTCCTATCGGCTTTTCCGACAGGGTATTAATCCACGTCAGTTTAGGTCTTATAAAGATCTCAACTCCCTTGTCCTTCCAGAATTCTTTAAACATCTCCAATTCATGCTCATTTTCATCATAAACGCCGTACTGAACGGTAACCTTCATTCTGCCATTTGTCTTTTTCACAAGGTACAGAATGTTTTTTACGAGTTTTTCATGGTTGCCCCTCACTCTGATCTTCGAGTAAGTTTCTTGCGTCGCTGCATCAATCCCTATGTAAATCTCATCAAGCCCTGCATCAATCAATTTATCTGCATTATCCGGGATTATTAGGTTGCCATTGCTATTGATTATCGTTTTATGTATCCCCCTTTTTTTAGCATAGGCGATTCTCCAAAAAAGATCTCTGCCTGTCAAGGGTTCACCGAAATAGCACAACCATAGGCGAGTATCTGGAGCTTCATCTGCTATTTCATCGATTATTTTTATAGCCAGCTCCCGCTTCATGAGACCAATTTTAAATTTACCGGACCTAAATGCAGCATCTCGTGCACACATACTACATCTTAAATTACACGCACTCGATGTTTCCATAAGTACCTGGAACGGAAAATTTTCATCATATCTTCTAAGTACATTTTCTTCTGCCATTTTAAAATCCTCCACCTTGCCCAACTACATAAAAAAGCTTTTAAAGTGCGCTCGATTTACAGAAAGCTCAATTTTTTTCATTTCCTTTCTGCATCTTTGACTATTTTCCAATAATTATGCTTCCATGATCGATACTTCCAGTCGGGACAATTTTTGCAGAGTTCAATCTCATCGCCTCTTTTTGCAAGGTGCATAGTTCTGTAATATTCAAAGCCCTCGCCATGCCAAATGTCCCTAATACTCTTCTCATGCATATTTCCCATATCAGTAATAGCAGCTATATCAAAACCGCAAACCATTATCTTGCCCCTTGAATCAATATTAAGCCTCTCAAAAATAAAAGGGCAGGGTATTTTTTCTTCCGGCGGTAGATACGGCGTTTGATCGGCAGATTTTATTGGATCATTGATTCCCCAGGTGAGATATTTTCTCTTTTGAAAATTGTCTACTATAGGCTCCCAGAATTCCGCCACCTTGTCAATGCTCACACCTACCTGATTAACCCCACTTGCAATTATCTTAGTAGAGCTTTTCAATTTATTCCTTAGTTCAACCATCCGCTTAACATTTTTGACAAGCGTATCCCAGTTAAGTCCTTTTCTGACTCTTGAATATGTTTCGGAATCAGATGCATCAACACTGAATTCTATCATATCAACTTGTACCTCAAGAAGCCTTCTGCTATTTTTTTCAGAAAACTTCGAGCCGTTTGTTATCAGCCCAACTTTAGCCCCGACTTTTTTTGCATATTCCATCAGTTCAACAGCCTTAGGGTGAAGCATAGGCTCTCCGCCGCCAGACATGCGTATCCATGCATTAAATTCCCCGCACTGGTCAGCGATTACCTTAAAGGTTTCTTCCTTCATAAACTGTCTGTCTTTATAATCGCTCCTTATCTTTGAATTTGTATAAGGGCAATTAGGACATTTCGCATTGCAGACATAAACAAATGAAATAACGCACATCATCGGAAACTCCTGCGCTTCCTTTCTGATGCCGTATTTATCGTCCTTATGTTCGATATGACTTTTAGTTTTATCCATTTTTAGCTTACATTTTCTCTCTCTATTTTCGAATATACTATTTGCGCTTTCATCGCACTTATTCTGTAATTAGTTCAGGCAGACTGCGTACAAATACAGATTTCACATTTTCGTCTAAATAGTGACTATTGAATTTACGACATAATCAACCTCTTCGTTGCTTAACTGTGGATAAAGCGGAAGCGAGATAGTGCTTGAACCTATCTTCTCTGCTATAGGGAAGTCCCCTTCTTGATATCCAAAATGTTCCCTGTAATATTTAAGAAGATGAATCGGACGATAATTCACTGCCACCCCTATTCCCCTCTCCTGCAAAGAAAATAATACTTCATCTCTATTTTCTTCTGCCACATGAATTGTAAAAAGATGCATTGCATGTTTTGAATTGGGAACTATCTTCATGAGTTTTATTCCGTTTAGACTTCCGAGATTATCCTGATATTGCCTGTATATTTCGGCTCTTCTTTCCCAAAGTTTCTCGATTCTTTTTAATTGTCCCAAAAGAAGGGATGCCTGAATATTGTCCATATTATACTTCCAGCCAAGCACAGTCATATCCCAGTGCTGATATCGTCCGGTATATCTGTCCGCAGCTGATTTATCTATTCCGTGAAGCCTGAGCATCTTCAGAACTTCGGATTTTTCCGAATTGTTTACGGATATTGCGCCTCCCTCTCCTGAGGTGATGTTTTTCGTGGCGTAGAAGCTGTAGCAGGCCGCATCGCCCAACTCGCCCACTCTGATACTGTCGCGGATACCTTCAATACAATGGGCTGCATCCTCAATAATAATTAAGCCATGCCTATCGGCTACTTGCCGTATCTTTTTCATATCACACATCTGCCCATAGAGATGAACGGGAATAATCGCTCTGGTCTTTTCCGTGATCTTATCTTCAATCAGCGCTGCATTGATGTTCCCCGTCTCTTCCTCAACATCGACGAAAACGGGCGTGGCGCCCGCATGGATGACGGCATTGGACGTGGCGCAGAAACTCATGGGGGTCGTGATCACTTCATCCCCTTCCCCAATTCCCCAAGCCAGCAGGCACAGGTGCAGAGCAGCCGTACAGCTTGTTATGCCAATCGCATGTTTAACAGAGAGGTAAGAAGCAAAATCATCTTCAAATTCCTTAACAGTCTGTCCTGTAGTTAGGAAAATTGAATTTAAGACCTCATTTACATGAGCAATATCAATTACATTGATATTATGCTTGAAAAACTCTACTTTCATATATATGACCTGAGACCTTTGTACAACTGATCAATATTTTTATGCTTGATGCGACAATTTTTCATTTACTTAATTGCTACCGTCAAGAAGTTCTGCGTAAAAATACATTCTTGCTCTCCTGCACCTGTTTCAACCGCAAGGAAAATCCGCAACATGCCTCTGATGCATTTCCAGAGGCACCAGCGAACAGCACTTTTGAGCCCATGTGGAATGGGCGTATCTTCGTAACAGGCAACTTGTGAGAATCCGGAGGATTTAATCAACTGTATTATTGATGTACGAGTAAATGCCTGTTCGTGGGTGAAGTCCCCGTAGCGTATTCGTCCACAAAACGGCGACTCTCCATTCGGGGCATGGATAATCCACTTTCCACCCGCGCGTAACACGCGACGCGCCTGGTCTACAAAAATCAGCAATTCATCTTTCATAAAATGCTCAATTACATCGAAAGCAATTATCAGATCCACGGATTCATCTGGCAAGGATTCCAGTGTCTGCAACAGATCGCCCTCTCGTACTCCCTCAATTCCAAGACGTTGCGCCTCTTGAACTTGTTGTGGCGAACGATCAACTCCCCTTACATTGTGATAGCCAGCCAAATGCGCAAAGTCAACCAACGCGCCGTGACCGCATCCAAGATCCAAGATTGCTGCATTTCGATCCACCGGGAAGTGATCATGGATTATTCTTTTCAAAAAGGGAGCGCGCGATTTTAACCCTCTTAGACTCTCAGGCGCCAACGATTGGTTGCGTGCATGAACATAGTAATCATAAACGCGATAGCGGTAATCAGACATGTTTTGGTGTGGCATATATCTTCTCCGTCATTGTGGAATCGTTGTTGGCTTTCTTATCGTTTAGGAGATACGCGGGTTCTTCGCCTCTGGCTTACGCCTTCCGTGACTCATCAATATAAACAAATTAGCATTTCAATCAAGTAGTTAGAATGCATCGCCCTGGCGCTCACTCCAGGCAAGCATCTTCAACCATTTTAACCAGTCCCACCATTAACTCCTGCCAAGAGTAACCACTGGCAATACAACGTCTATGACCCCCTGCAGCAATTATTTGCCGCGCCGCATCATGCTCCAAGTAGTAGCGGGCCTTATCGGCAAGTTCCTCTGCCGAACCAAAAAACTCAGCCTCCCTGCCCTCATCATAAAAACCCTGATGTTCAATTGTCCTCTGTGCCAGTAAAAACCCGCCCGCTGCGGGGATTTCAAATGTCCTCCCTGACGACAGATTCCGGCTCTGCGCAGAGTTGATCCCCAGGTTGATTTTGGTTGAGCTGATGGCTTTAGTGTAGTCTTCTATTGGAACAGCGTCAGGCTCGATAACGTGCTTTAACCTTCGTTTATTCTTCGCCTGGCGCCAGGATGATCCACGAACGCGAAGTGGCAAACCTAAATTAATCAGTTGCAATAAAAGCTCTTCTGTCGCCGGCTCCCAATGCCCGATAAACCCCACGGACGCACCAAGTCGTTGCGCCTCTGCCTCCGTTACCACATGGGGTTTAAACAGATTTCTGTTGTAGCCAAGTTGCGTAAGTATAACCTGCCGGGCTCCAAGAGCTTTGAGTTCCTCGACGTTGAACCGATTGGTGGTGAAATAAATGTCATATTCTTCAATGCTTGGTAAATGAAGACGCCAACCGTTTCGGGAGTAACAAATATCGTCCGTATTGTAGCAAACGAGAAACGCCCCCGTTTCCCTTTTGATAGTTTGGAGTGTAGCCCGAGATACATAATGACCCTTATCAATCCACAGCACGTCAGGACGGTGCTGACGTGCCGTGGCCAATAAGCACCGGTTGTACTCCCAGATACCGGGACCAATTCCCGATAGTGTCTGTAGAGAATTGAACTTTCGGCCAAGAAATCCGAGAAACGCGGGATACCTGAAAAACGGCTCAAAACTCAGGGTAACCACCTCTCTGCCCATTTCTACCAAGCCACAACGGCGCGCTTCGCATGTGCCGGAACCAACTAGCGATCCGGTATAAAGGTATTTCACTGTAATTTTCGAAAAAAGAAAATGATCACTTATGATGTTTGGTCTTACTTTGATAAATTTCGCACGTGTTGGACTAATTTCGTGTCTTCGGTTTTAACTGGGAACGTCTTAAAGGGTTCACAAGAAGTTCTTCTCCCAAAATACAAATACGAAAATAGTCCGTGTTACACAAAATTCCTCCTTCAAAATGCGATCATCTCCATAAGTTCCTAACGTGCTTTAACCAGCTCGACATCGACAAAACTTGCGAGCTTCACCGATAATCGAGCCAACGACCGATCTATCCTCGTAGCCAGGGGGAAAAGCCAAACCGGAATCAAAGACCAGCTCTTCATTCCCCCGATAAGCCAGTACCGAAGCGGCGAATGCGGCGCAAACCTCTCTATGCGAAGCCCAGGAAAAAGCTTTTGAAACTTTTCTCTGTCCCGCTGAAAAACAATCCAAGCTAAAGCCCCGTTAGCACCAGAAAGTGGCCCTGTTGACTCGAATTTCCAATCCAAGGCCTTTTCATCATACGACTCGTGGTGGACGTATTTAAAAATCAAAGAACTGAGATAGCCCGGAAACTGATCCACGATCAGGATTCGCCCACCCGGAACCAGAACCCGCTCCGCCTCCTTTAAAAATTCGGAAACGTCGGGAATGTGGTGAAAGACGTTGAGCATGAAGATCGCCCGCACACTAGATTCGCCAAATGGCATCGCCATAGCATCGACGATTCGGTCGACGCCCTCGTAGGGAATCGTATCGGAGGTCACCACGTTTGGAATAACTTCTTTGATAAAACCTGCGCCTGAGCCGATTTCCAAGGCGACTCCCGCTTTAGGGCAGCGATTTAGGCAATCCGCAAATTTTTGATAAATCTCAAAAAAATAGCACCTGAGCGACCTCTTACGTTGAATTAGTGCGCGTAGCTCGTGGATACGAGAAGGGTCATCCAGTCTGGCAATATTGTTCATGCCCGTCTCATTATGACCCGACCACCAATTCCTCAGGCAAGGCAAGCGCGTCAAAATCTTGCCCCATCACCAAATCGTTTTGCTTCACCTCTGGAAGGCCGCGCCACTCGTCACGCTTAGCATGACGATTAGATTTGGCGCATCGAAGATCGATGTGAAATAAACGGTATCGCAAACGGGAAAGCTGCAGGATCAAATCTTCCCCGGATGTTCCAGCCGCAGCCAACCTAAGAGGATTTATCTCAATGATAAGGTAAGGGCGTGAGTGTTCCAGGATGGTCCGAGCCCCTGCTAAGACCTCCTTCTCAAGCCCTTCCACATCGATCTTGATGACTGTCGGAGATAACCCATGTTCGCGGCAGTATGTATCAAGTGTTGCCACCCTGACCATCGTTTTTCCCGCCTTCGGCAAGAAAGAAAAACCACCCGGAGGCTCGTGGGCCATCGTCGACCATCCGGGTCTGGCGCTAATTGTTAACTCTCCTTCACCTTCTGTCGCCCCTACAGCCCATGGATTGGCTACAATTTCGAACAAATTGCTATTCAGACTTTGGTTCCTTGAAAGCCATGTAAACACACCCGGATCGGGTTCAAAGCAGTGCGCAACAATTCTGCCTCCTTTTGAACGAACCTTGCTGCAGGCCAGTAATGTGACAAAACCAACGTTCGCGCCCACATCAATGAATGTCACTGGCGGCTGCAGAACCATGCCCAATACTCGATCCGTGTGCCGATAAACAAACCCACACGCTGCCATCACGGATGGATAAGAATCGCTATCACAATACATTCTGAAGCGCTCCTGATATGACACCGTTTTTATGCCGCCTCCGACAACCAAGCGACGCAGAATCCAGACCATGCGCGGGAGCCCGCGTGGAACAGCATAGTATGATATTTCCTGTAGCAGACGTATTAACGGTCGTGATACAAGAGGGGGCAATGGATAGACAGGGCGTGAAATTGAGGAAGGTGTGTTCTCTTGCAAGGTAATAGATCTCCTTTTAGACAGCAAAATATGCGCGTCAGCGCGCAGCCACGGTCTTAATGGCTGTTTCAAATGCATTCCGATACTGCATGCCAACCACACGATGATAGAACACTTCACGAAAACGTCTGATTGCAGAGAGCGCATAGTTCATTCGAATGTTCCTGTCTTCAGCCAACAGCGTCAGCCCTTCGGCGATTTCCTCCGACGATGTGGTGTCAACCGCTATCCCGGCCTTGCCATAGCCCAGCATCCAATCCTGTGGGTCGGTGTTGCTGGAGATTATCGCACAACCACCGGCCATGGCCTCCACAATCACCCGACCGTAGGTGTCAAACTGCGTAGGAAATACGAAGATATGCGCTTTCTGCATAAGTTCCGTCATATCCGAGGCCCGAACGTTGGATAAGACTTCAGCTACTCTCTCTATTCCCGGCACCGGTCCATCCTGAAAATTGGAAACAACCTTTAATTTGAGTCTGTCCCGCACCGGCTTCTCTATCATGCGGAGTGCTTCAAGAACCTGCGGCAATCCCTTGCGACGAGCTGCCCCGCCCACGAATAGAACCTGGAGCTCTTGCTCTTCTTGAGCCTTTTGTATGGCGTAATCATCCGTGACCGGTTCAAGGTAGGGCATGTAGATAGGCGCCTGCAAAACGCGGCCTCTTGCCTCTGGCACATATTGATCAAATCGGGCCTTTGATGCGGGGGTAGTGGTCAATATCACCTGTGCATGCTCTGTAGCCAATCGCTTGGCATGTATTTCGCGCGGAAGACAGCGGAGCACACCCGCCATTCTCATGTACCGTTCCGATGCAAAGTATTCTACCGCCACAAGCGGCGTAGAACATCCATGTCCGAGCCGGGGAATATGACTATGAGCGAAAATCACGTCCGGGCGGATATCGCGCAAGTAACTGCCCGGTAGATATGATATGCACTGCAAATTAAATAAAGGTTGAAGTATTCTCAAATTCCTATTAAGCAATCGAAGTTTGTGAGCAGCATGCAAAACCAATGCCCGCATGTTGGCAGCAGCTATAGCTGTGGGCGACCGCACCTGCACAAACTGCATGTCAGGAAACTGTTTCTCCATTGCGGATACCTCCGTGTTGGCATAGTAATCTCCCACGTGGCTCAATAAAAAGTATGGCCAAATATTCATCAACACCTTCATTCCACAACCTTTCCCGCCATCAATTATTATGATGTGATTCCCAGCGTTACCCGCTTAACTAAACTACTTCGAAGCAGAATCTGCGCTCACTCTGACCCATCGAGCTCTCATCAGCAAGCACATCGCGGATATTAGAGCAGTATAGGCTAGGGCCACCACAAGCTTGCGAGGCAAGGATGTAACCAATGTAACCATATCGTTGGTATATGAGAACGTGAAAATGTACAAGAGAGCACCACTCAAGACGATAATTTGTATACTGAGGCGTCGCCGCATAAGTATTGAGATGGTAGTTAAAAACGCCGCCCAGAAGAAATGAACCACGATGACGCCGGCACAGCCAAACCGGCGCCATGAATCCGCCAGCAAAGTTACGGGCATAGAATGTCCACGCTCCGGGTCCACCGCCCATCCATAGTGGCGTAAGAAAAGGACACCGGAATTCTCATCTTTAGGAATATCTGTCAACAAGAATGCTGGCAACCACCCTGTACGCAACATCAGCCAATCTGGCTCGCTCCAGCCCCAGTAGGGAAATTCCTCAGGTGTCCGTGCCACGATATCCAGAGCCGCCAACTCGTTGATGCGGGAGCCAAATCGAAATAGGGTACGGTCTAATGTTTCAGGATCAGGCGCAACAACGCCAGAGTCTTCTACGCCCATCTGCTTTGATCCAACAAGCATGGTCATACGCCGTGCCCAATCCCCTAAATCTTGTGGCTCCCGGCTGCGATACAACAACCGTATGTCCTCGCTTTGCACAGCCAGCCAAGGAACTGTCACCACAGCAATCACAACCACAAGTCGGCGAGAATGTATGAACCATCTCGGCGATGCTATCAGCAACCCTGTAAAGAACATGAACACGGCGTACAGAAACGGAGCCCTCCCGCCCGTTGCCATTTGGATAAATCCATACACCAAGATATACGTTGCAAATATCCACCGCTCACGGCGACCGTGTATCCACCACAGTCCCATGAAAAGGAACGTCGCTGGAGCAACCTTAGCCCCTATCTGAATCAGATACCGTGGAATATCGGGTATTGCATTGTACACAGCATACCATTGCAAACTGATAATAATTGCATGGAACACGAGTGACACATAACAAATCCTGCGAAGTAATTGCGCGTAATTTCCCGTCATGGGCCATAGGTGATCGCGTCGAAGACTAGATGGGCATCTATGCAACGACGCGTTGATAATCCGGCGGCCGGTAATTATGGCCCACATGCCCGCAAGAGCGGCATACAACGAGATGAGGTTAATAAGCTGCAAACGAAATAATCCGGCGGCATAAGGTAAATATTCATAGATGGTTAAATAGGAGTAATCATGATCAAAGATGGCTATAAGGGAACCACCAAACCCAAAAGCGATGTGTTGAATTAAAAAATACATGAAGGTAAAACTGGTTAATGGCGTGCCCTCAGCCCGCCCCCATATAAACATCTTCCAAAGTGGAATCAGGCCGAGGAGGAGCGATATCAGCGAAATCAGGATATTAATCATCGTACGTTTACTTTTTTTCCCACAAGAGCAATGGCGCTGGATTGTCCGTTAATTTCCAGACCAGGCGGTAATTTTCGTGCAGCCAGGGCACAACCACCTCTGGGCGCATGAAGCTCCATTTATGGTCCTCCCACTCATCGAAACTGGAACTAACGATGTATTCAGGTGGGTTCGCCCGAACTCCATCACCAAACTTTTTCTCTGCCCAAGGAGGCACATTGTTTGCTGACAAACCATGGACGCCATAGCTGTATACCCTCCCGCCGAAGGCTGTGCCGGGGCCGGGCACCAGCCATAAAGTATTTTTTCCCTCAAGACGTGGAGAGACATTTCTTAGCAGCGCTTCTATCGTCTTGCTTGAACTCCACACAGGATACGATCCTGGAACGCTCGCACCGTTTTCCGGCCAATAAAGGCCAGAGAATCTGCTGTCCGCCGGCAACCGTGTTAACTGAGAAAATGTGCTCCTCCAGTTTGGCGCCACGTGCCAAGCGGCTGTCCACAGAACCAGCAAGACTATTGTCACACTGTAAAACGACCGTTCCCGGCCACGGCCATACTGCAACACCAGCATCGGCATAAATAGCGTCACGGCAAAGACGCTATTGTGACGCCCAGATGCGACAATGCCTAAAGTCCATATTAGGCATATAAATGAAGCCCAGAAAGGCTGCGTGATGTCGCCTGAAAATTCTTTCCGAATTATCCCGGCGGCAAGAGACACCACCAAAGCAACCACGACCATGAGATAAAGCAGTTGCCACAGGAAAAAGGGCAAACTAACAAGGTGGAAGTCGTAAAAAAGCGTTACGAATCTGTGCGGAAACTCCTGCGGCCATAAAGACCAAACACTTAGCGCAACAATAATGCCGCACAGCAGCCAAAGCAGGTTTTTTGCGAACTCCAATATCGGTGGATTCGCATCCACCGCGCCCAGTTGACCTTTGCTTCTGGCATGAAGAAGGCGCCCAAAAAAAATCGTGAATAACCCAAGCAGTGGTAAGCTGATACCCAGCTCGACGATATATCGAAAGGGCGGCTCGAAAGTTGTGGAGATGCGCGGAAACACTCTTAGAGCCAGCGCTAAAATTCCCCCCTTAATCTGGCTTCCCCCGACAAAAATTTCCTTTGCCAGTTCGCTATAACCGCCGTACCAGCCCGGTATCGCTACTGCCACCAGAGCCCCCACCACCGCCCCAATCAGAACTAGAAGCCCGGCAATTAAGTATTTCGGGCGCGCTTCATGTTGAACCAGAGCAATGGCACCAGACACGGCGATTAACGCCATGATAATAGCAACGCCGACATTCGGCTTGATAAGGACAGCCACTCCGCCGGCTCCACCTGCCAAAATGGCTAAAAAGCTTTTTCCAGTTTTGGAATACCGCAACATGCATATAACGGCAAGACCCGATAGAGCCGATGCAATAAGTTCGACTGATTTCCCCCCATTATTGGGAGGCACGGTCAGCAAGGCGACGGTCATCATCACAAATGCGATTTGAACCGCTGACGCACCATAGGTACGCATCAACCAAGTAACTACTCCCACATTTATCAACCACCAGAACCATAAGTGGATGTTGACAACAAGATAGCTGTGCCCAAGCATCTTCATAAAGAGAAGAAGCGAATAGCCAGAGATTGGGGGATAGACACTAAAGAAGTCGAGACTCTGCCATTGGTCTGCCATTAGCCGTGAAGCCAACTCGTAGTCCATACCAAAGTCACCGGACCCAATAACAAAGATCCAGCGCGCAAAGAGCACGGCCAGCGAAACAAGCACTGGAATGAAAATGCCCCAGCGAAACGCTCTCATATGCATTTGCTGGTTTATCGTTTCATTACCCACAATGATGTCCCTGGCCGATTTTTACACCAGCGATAGGCAGGCAGCAACTCTGATACTAACTCAGGCGTCTTCCAGGCAACGAAAGAACACCCAGTTAGAACATTAAATTGCGACTGATGATTATGGAAAAAATCGAGTACTACAAGCTCTTCCTCATATGCCTGTTGATAGGGATACGCAACATCATGTATATGAATCAGAACACCACTTTTCAATAAAGGTAGAATACGTTGGGTGTAGTAGGTCGCAATTTCTCGCGTGTGCCAAGCGTCAATAAACAAGATATCACCGGCCTCCAATGAAGCATAAACGTCCTTGCTTACATCCTCCATCTTCATTTTTAAAGATTCCACCCTTTTGGGCAACGAACGTCTCGGCACAGGATCAATACTCAAAATGCGCCCCACGCCATTACGCGACATAGCTTGAGAAACAAACGAGGTAGAGTGCCCCGAACCAATTTCTATAACAAGTTTTGGGCGAAAATGGCGCACAAATGAATACAGAAGCTCTACATCTTGTGACATGAAGACGGCATTGTAAACTCTACCAATCTGCCAGGTGAATTCACGCGTGAATGGGCGGATGATACTTGCAAACTGATCAGATGACCCCAGAAAGAGCGGATCGTACCTGCGCTGCGCTTCTGGCAAAAGTTCCCAGGTAAATTCTCCCCCTTGGAATTCTTGATGCAGAAATCTTCCTTTTGACAGGATAATTCTAGCCGACCGATATAAATATCTTATTTCAGCATACAAACGAGTGGAACTGAGTAATTTTCGAATGCCCGTCATAATCATTTTCTCCCCCTTGTCCATACAGTAAGTAAATCATGTGTGATAAATAGAGTGTCGCCAAGTATACAATGGGGAATTACGATAATATGGCAGATAGCAGTATCGGATTTTTTCTTGGTTTTTATTTTCATTTAAAATGATTAGATCAATTTCGGTTATCGGTAGCACTCTTAAAATAGAAAAAGACTGAACAGCCGCTGGCAAAGAAAATTGATCTACGCGACAAAAAGCAACTTTGCTGCTGCCTTGGCAGACATCTTGAGCAATAACCACCCATGGGTAAACCGGCTAATGTTGGTCTCGCCGTAGGTTCGCTGCCGGTAACGGACCGGAACCTCGACAATCTTGAGATTAAGCTTTGAAGCGCCGAAAAGAAGATCAAAGTCACCGAAAGGATCGAAATCACCAAAGTAACCGCGACCATCGGCTATTTTCTCATAGTCAACCCGTCTCAGAACTTTTGTGCCGCAGAGGGTATCCTTGACGGGCTGACCCAGAATCCAGCTTAACAAAAGCGCAAAAAATTTATTGCCCAAGAGATTCAGGAAGCGCATGGCCCGTGGATCCATCAGATAGACCAATCTAGATCCATTAATAAACTCGCCTTTACCTCTCACGAGGGCGTCATAAAATTGGGGCAGATCCTCCGGAAGTACGCTGAGATCGGCATCCAGGATCATTAGTACGTCTCCAGTAGCCATCGTGAATCCCAATCGAACAGCATCGGCTTTACCCTTGCCTTCCTGAACAAATACCTTGATGTCTTTGTCAGGCATCGCCGCCGCTACACTTCGACACTGCTGAAGGGTATCGTCTTTTGAGTGCCCCTCAACAAAAATCAATTCTGTATGTGAGCCCATCTCCGGCAGGCGACGAACCAGATTTTCGATGTTACCAGACTCATTACGACAGGCACAAATGACCGAAACCCGTGGGGGGGGATCGGGTAATCCTAGGTCTGATTGAGCCTCTAATGGCCTCGCAACAATCCAGTTGGTGAGACATAGTGAACGGATGCCCGGCAAATGTGCCAAATAGCGGTTAGCAAACGTGCTCAGAAAAGGGAACTGTTTGGGTAACAGAATATGTCCGCGCTGCTGAATCACTTCGAAACCCGCCAGGTAAAGAAGATTGGAAATGTCCTGCGTTGCTGTCCAATTGAGCAGTGGTTGAGGGAACTTGAATCCAAACTTCTCAGCAAGCGTGAGAATCGGCTGCCAAAGCCTGCTGTACCAGTTCAGAACTATTCGAGTACGTGAGTGGCAAACCGTGCGGAGGCGCTCAAATACCAGGCGAATGTCATACAGATAGCCAACCAAGTCCGATAAAATTATATAGTCGAATTTTTTGTCGGGTAAACTCAGCCGCTCAGCGCACATCTGTTGAAATTCAAGATCAGGATATTTCGCAGTCGCACGACGTACCATCTCTCCTGAGATATCAATACCAAGGCCATAGGCCGGATTCAGGGCTGCCAGCAGGTCGCCGTTACCACTGCCAATCTCCAGCACGCTTGCATCGGGGGGTATATAGAATCCGTATAGCGATGCAATAGCCCCATGATAGCCCGCGTTGCGCTGATGCCAGTGATCTACCTGGGCAGAGTAGCCATCAAAGAAGGTCTCCCACTCGCGCAAGTATTCATCTACATTCAAAGGGGGGCGTTCCGTTCGTACTGCCCGAACCCACTCATGAGACCCCTTCATTTGCTTGCTGCTCGCTGTAGCGATTTTTTTCCCCGATGCATATTCAGCCTCTATTGTTTTTTTATTATCCCACCAACCTGCGTCTGAAACTTAGCAGTTGGTTCCAAAGAAAAAATAGATCCTCATGGTGAGGAATCACCATCTTCCAAGGGCTCACCTGCGTCCTGCGTGCAATGAGAAATACCAGAGCGGCCAGCGTTACTAAGTAACTCGTCAATGAGGCCACGGCTGCTCCCATTAATTCATAGCGACGCAGCAGTAACGCAAGCATTACTACTGTCGTCCCTAACCCGATAAATTCAGCGACCATTGGCAGCTTCGGCGCCCCGATACCTCGCAAACCTTCACTGGCCACCTGATTAAAACTTGCTACACCGGCGGCAACAACCAATACCAGCGCTGCCGGAACCGCCGACATGAAAGCCGCCCCGAAGAGCAACGGCAAGACTAAGGGCGTTAGCGCCAGTAGCACCACCGCCAGCATAGCGGCACTTAACACACACAGGCGCAAGGTTCGATGCAAAGTTTCTGCCTGCACTTGCTGGTCGTGAGTGGCGGCCAATCGAGGAAAAACAACCTGTGACACCGATGTCAGCAGCGGAGAGAAGGCGCCACTCCAGGCTACTGCCACTACATAAAGACCCAATGTATCCGCCGACAGAAACGTTGCCATCAGCAGCTGGTCAAGGCGCAGATTCAACTGTTGAGGCACAGCAGTAAGGGAGGTTGGTAAACCATACCGCAGCAGTGCCGGCAAACGGGCAATCTCGGGTTGATGAGGAGGTGGAACTCTGCGTAATGCCAGAACGACAAATACACAGGCGACACAAAACATCGCCGCTAAGTAGAAAAGCGAGATGGTCCCTACTGTTACTACACCCAACATCCAAGTCAGCCCAATAACAGTCAGCCATGCAATCGGGGCCTGAAAGCGCAGAATATTCCAGAGCTTAAATTTTCCAAGACCTTGCAACACCCAGAGAGGAGCGCCAGCAGCGAACTGGATAGGTATCATCAGCAGGTAGATTTGCGCGTAGTGTACGACGCTGGCCGATTGAGCATTCAGCAAAAAAGGCATCAGTAAATATGCGATAGCGACGAGCGGAATTGACCACGATAACAAAGCCACCAGAGCAGTAGACATTAACCGCCCGGCAAGGCTGGGATCTCTTCCGGAAAAGTACGCCGCCGCTGTAGTTATCCCAAGCGCGCCGACTCCAAGCAGAATAGTAGGCGGGTTCTGGATTGCGGCCAGAGCACCACGTCCCTCTGGGCCTAAAATCCTCGCAAGCAGGACACCGGTCAATAGGCCCAGCAAGGTCGCGGCAATATTTACCGCTGCAGTCCAAACGAGATCGCGTGTGAAGTTCCCTTTGCTCACTATTCAGTTCTCATTATATTTGGTGCAATCCATACCACATAGTAAGGCAAACCGTATTCTGCGTTTTATAAAAGCGTATCAGCATTTAGCTGTGCATCCATCATTAAACGTACCACATCGTGCATTTTGTAGCGTGCTTGCCATCCGAGCTTCTCCCTTGCTTTTGCAGGATTTCCATGTCCTACCATAAGATCGGTTGGACGCAATAGGGTCTTGTCTATTACAACGTTATCACACCAATTGAGTCCCACGCAGGACAAGGCCACGTCCACAAACTCGTTGAGACTGTGGCTTTCTCCCGTTGCTATCACAAAGTCATCAGGGGTGTTCTGCTGCATCATCAGCCACATGGCCTCGATATATTCCGGCGCCCACCCCCAATCTCGCTGGATCGAAATATTCCCCAAATATAGTTTCTCATCACTTCCTGAGGCGATTCTACAGACAGCGGCAACAATCTTTTTGGTCACAAAACGTTCCGGACGCAATGGAGACTCATGGTTAAAAAGGATGCCGGAGCAGGCAAACATTCCATAGGCCTCGCGATAGTTCGACACTTCCCAGAATGCTGCCGATTTTGCCACGGCATAGGGACTTCTGGGCCGAAATGGAGTGGACTCATCTGCTGGTGCGCCAGTATCGCCAAAACACTCACTCGATCCAGCGTTGTAGAATTTGATTGGCTTGGAGATAAAACGTATCGCCTCGAGAATATTTAACGTACCAACACTGATGCTATCCAAGGTTTCAACAGGCTGCTGAAATGATAGTCCCACAGAACTTTGACCTGCAAGGTTATAAACCTCATCAGGTTGAGCTTTCATCAACACCTGTAAAACACTTCTGAAATCATTTAAGGCAGCCGATTCAAGTTTAATATGTTCACGAATGCCAAGACGCACAAGATTGTGGAATGAAGTCATCTGGGCATCACGTGAGGTGCCATATACCGTGTAACCCTTACCTATCAGGTAACGCGCGAGGTACGCGCCATCCTGACCTGATATCCCGCAAATAAGCGCACACTTTTTTTCACTCATATAACCGCCTCTTTAAGAATATTTCTTTCTTTTATCTGCAATGCGTCTAACTGCATTCCAGACCTCATTCGGTGCTGAAGCTTCAAACTCTTGCTCTAATAAATTCTCTGCCACAGGCAACGTATGGTTTGAGTCAGTCGTTGCCTTAAATTTCTTCTTCTGCTTGCATTTCAACCCAAGGTTTTTGCGTATACGCTTAATCCGGCAAACTTTCACCTCAACCCCATGCTCTGCCAAATCACGCTGCAGACGCTCTGCACCACACGTTTCTCGCGTTCTGCGGTGAGCTGCCTGTATCTCCTCCCCACTTCCAGCTTTGCCTCTTCCCGCGCACGTTTTGAAAGCGGACGATTGACCCATGCATAGAGTACCCGCTTGCAGATACGTCAAATACCCGGCACATAGCCATTACAGGATGGTGCAGTCGCATTCCCTTCATTATCGCGTACCGGGCAGCGACTCCTTCGCAAAGTACGCTGCTGCTTTTTTTAATATGTCCCTCTCCATCTTTACTTCGGCTAACTCACGCTTGACTCTCGCCAGTTCTATCTCTATATCTGTCTGAGGTTTTTGCTGCTTGCCTACATCCCCAAGCTTGCCGTTTTTATTCATCTTAACCCAGTAGGCTATTGTTGATAAAGGCAAGGACAATCGCCGACCTGCCTCTGTTGCGCTTAACCCTCCTTCTGTCATAAGCTTCACTGCTTCCTATCTAAATTCCTTTGTGTAATTCTTCTTTGGAATCCTTTCCATGATGACACCTCCGTTTTTGTATTTTACTCAACTTTGGTGTCCACTCTTTTCAGCTTACCTCACAGAACCATCATTCAGAAGTCTCTCACAGAGATGTAAACCTAAAAACCCTGCACCGCCTGTAACAAGAATTCTCTTGTTTGAATAGTCTTTTATGATCTTATATCCTTTCTGGAAGTTAAATACCATTCATAACTCTTCTTTATTCCTTCTTTCAGAGTCTTCTTCGGCTGCCATCCCAGCGCCTTTATTTTTGATATGTCTGAAAGCTTCCTCTGCATCCCATCAGGCTTGGAAAGGTCATGAACTATCTTTCCTTCAAACCCTACTATCTCCTTTATGAGCGCTGCAAGATCTTTTATCCTTATCTCCTCTTCTGTTCCGATATTCACAAACTCTCCAATATCTTTATAGTCATAATTCTCCATCAGGAACACGCAGGTATCTGCAAGGTCATCCACATACAGAAATTCTCTGTACGGCTCTCCGCTGCCCCAAAGCTGCAGGTATTCAGCAGTAATTCCGAACTTTGAGAGATAGAGGTTAATATCAGAGGCACTCTTAAAATCTGGAGAAAATCTAATTATATCCTCTTTTATGTCGTCATACTTTTTTTCTCTTAGAAGTTTAGCAAGGTGAAATTTTCTGATGAGCGCCGGCAGGACGTGTGAGGTCTCAAAGTCAAAATTATCATTCGGCCCATAAAGGTTTGTCGGCATTACAGAAATGAAATTTGTTCCGTACTGTTCGTTATAATATCTGCAGAGTTTGATTGCAGATATCTTTGCAATTGCATACGGTTCGTTTGTAGGCTCAAGAGGCCCTGTAAGGAGATGTTCCTCTTTCATCGGCTGCGGTGCAGACCTCGGATATATACAGGAAGAACCGAGATTCAGCAGCTTTTTCACACCTGTTTTATATGCAGAGTGGATTATATTCGCAGCAATCATTATATTGTCATAGATAAATTCTGCTGTATATGTGCTGTTTGCAACAATCCCTCCAACCTTTGCAGCAGCCAGAAAAATATACTCAGGTCTTTCTTTTCCAAAAAAGGCTTCAACATCTGCCTGCCTCCTTAAGTCAAGTTCCCTGCTCGTGCGCGTGATGATATTTGTGTATCCTTTAGACTGTAGCATGCGGACTATCGCTGAACCGACAAGCCCTCTGTGTCCTGCTACATAGATTCTGGAATCCCTGTTCATTATTTCATCCCGACCTGCTTATTCCTTGTCCAATTTATCTTCTTTTCGTGTAATATCTTTTCTCCCTCACCTCTGGAAGTAAGACCATACAACTCCATATCCACATCAACCATTATTTTGACAAGTTCATTGAACGTAACCTCCGGTTCCCATCCAAGTTTTTCCTTTGCCTTGGATGCATCAGCAAGAAGAAAATCAACCTCTGTGGGACGAAAATAACGAGAGTCAATCTCAATAATAACATCTCCTGTGTTCAGAGTTGAGATTCCGGAAAGAGAACGAACAATGCCCTTTTCTGCTATTCCATTCCCTTTCCATTCG
>JAGVGM010000190.1 GCA_020057065.1 Thermodesulfovibrionia bacterium | reverse complement strand
CTGGTAGATTGTATTCACTCCATTGCCGAAGTCTGTCCTTCCGATCTGCCCCAAAGCCTTGTAGTTCGTGTACGTTGCATAAACAAAACCGGTCGAATTATTCTTAACCCTTAAAAGCTTCCCGCCTGTGTCGTATTCGTATTTGACGATTGTGTTATCAGGATATTTCAGAGTATCTGTCCTGCTCAACGCGTCGTATGATGTCTCTGTGGTGTAATTTACGCTATCTACTGTTTTGATCGTCTTAGTTGTCCTTCCCAGCTTGTCGTAATAGAACTTCGCTGTCCCGGATGCATCGGTTAATGTCGTCAGCCTGCCTTTTGGATATGTTGAGAATGTCCCGTCATAGGTGTAAATTACATCCGTGCCTGTCGGGTAGTCCTTCTTTGTAATTCTGTTCAGCGCATCGTATGTGAAGGTTATTGTCTGATTCTTCGCATCTTTTTGTGTCCAGAGGTTTCCATTCGGGTCATAGGTATATTGCCAGTAGCCCATGTCGGGGTCGGTCATGGATGTCTTTCTCGATAATGTGTCATAGTCTATGGTTGTCTGATTGTTGTTGGCATCTGTGACCTTTTTGAGATTGCCCAAAACGTCATAATCATATATCGTGGTCGCGTAAAGTGTGAATGACGGTGATGCGCCGGTGTATTCCTCTATTTTGATGGTCCTTCCATAGATATCTTTTACTTCAACTTTCTTGTGAAAGTTCGAGTCAATAGAGGTGAGAGTGCCTTTCAGGTAGCTCGACGTCGCATACGTTCCGTCAGGATTATCTGCCCTTGTGACTCTTCCGATAGGATCATATTGATATGATCTCCATCTTCCAGTTTCAATAGTCTCAAAATATGGAAGCGATTCAGATGAAACAAGCCCTATGTTGTTGTATTGTGCCTGTGTCACGATGATTTTATTGTCCGGTCCCTCCGTCCTTGTTTTTATCGTCCTTCCGAGTCCGTCAAAGTATGTTTCGCTCCAGATATAATTGCCTGTTCCGCTCTGTTCAGTTGCATAGGTGACGACTTTCTGACTGCCGACCGTTCCGAGATTCAGATAATAATAAGACATCGTGCCATATGTGGAGCCTGTGTCATTCGGATTCGTAACCTTTATTATCCTTCCGAATACATCATATGTGTATGTTGTAATATTGTTATTCGAGTCTTTGTCTGTGAGTACTTTACCAAATCTCGCATCATAGGTTTTTATCACTATATGACCCAGAGGATTGGTCATCTGGACAGGATATGTATATGTAGAGTCGTACGATATTGTCGAGGTGTAGTTTCTTGCATCTTTTATCGTAGCGATATTCCCGTATGAATTATAAGTGTATGTAGTGACCGGATTTGTCCCTCCGTTAAGCCACCCTGTTTTTGTGAGAAGGTTGCCTTTTGTATCATAGGTAAACCATGCCTGCGCCTTTGTGTTTCCGCTGCTGTCCTTCAGGTATGTATGAGATGGAAGCGCAACAATCCACTTTGTCGTGTCATAAGTGTATTCCGTATACTCATCCCTTTCATCGCCTGTAATAGATATGTCTCCCCATAAATATTTCCTTGTTATGTTGCCGTAGGAATCAGAAGTAAATGATGTCGTTGCCTGCTTGGCTGTCGACGTGCCATCATATACATAATCGTCTTTTTGGCTAAGATATGGGAAGTTGACTCCCGTATATGGCGATGTGAACTGATACGTGTTGTATGTTTCTGTGTACTTATTACCGGATGAGTCTTTGGTTACTTGATTATAGGGTAATCCTTTATATATTGAATCCTCAGAAACAGAGGGATAGTTGCATCCTTTAAACCATGTCTCAGATGTTGTTAAGTTTGGCGCTGTGGCTTTTACATACTGAAATCCTCTAAATTCCCTGTCTGCATAATCAAAATACCCGCCTGAATAGGTGTAGGTTGTTGTGGATAAAATGCCATTTCCGTCATTCTGTGTTACTGATGAAAGGGTCTGCACGATAAAGGGGAGCATGTTATTGCTATAGACCGAGGAAGGTTGATAACTGATAGTGGTTGTACCTCCGATGCCATTGGATATAGAATGAAGTAATTCGATCCCATCTTCCGTTGTCTTCTTGCCTTGAATTCCATTGGCACTACGGGCGCATATATCAGCCTTACCATCTCCGTTGAGATCAGGATACCGAATTGTTGAATAGTACTTCGGCTGATCCCATAAGCCTGCATCAGACCATCCGGGGCCGCTGAAGCCATTCGTGAACCCAGCACCAGTACCTATATAGCATGTGATTCCATTTGCATTACGGGCGCATATATCAGCCTTACCATCTCCGTTGAGATCAGGATATTGAATTGTTGAATAGTACTTCGGCTGATCCCATAAGCCTGCATCAGACCATCCGGGGCCGCTGAAGTTATTCGTAAACCCAGCACCAGTACCTATATAACAGATGATGCCATTATTACTTCTTGCGCACAAGTCTGCCTTGCCATCGCCATTGAGATCAGGATACCGAATTGTTGAATAGTTCTTCTGCTGATCCCACCCGGTAGCATCAGACAATCCGGGGCCACTGAAGCCATTCGTGAACCCAGCACCAGTACCTATATAACATGTGATTCTATTTGCATTACGGGCGCATATATCAGACCTCCCATCTCCGTCGAGATCAGGATACTGAATTGTTGAATAGTACTTCGGCTGATCCCATAAGCCTGCATCAGACCATCCGGGGCCATCTACAGACGTTGTAAATCCTGAACTTCCACCATCAAAATCAAAAGTAATTAAAGGTAGTGAAGATCCACTTACTATTGTCCCATTATCTTGGTTGACTATTACATCGTTTCCATATTGCAATATACTCAAAAGTATACTTCGCCCTGTGTTCATGCTGTACTGATCGCCTAGTGTATCGGGATCGGCATCGTATTTAAAGACATATGCCCTTACAGGGACATTATTCGATTTTACCTCCATTGTATTAACACGGTAAGCCGTCTTAACGCTGAAATTTGTAATA
The DNA here is from genome assembly GCA_020057065.1 of Thermodesulfovibrionia bacterium. Taxonomy (GTDB): domain Bacteria; phylum Nitrospirota; class Thermodesulfovibrionia; order UBA6902; family UBA6902; genus SURF-23. The sequence continues at coordinate 11,607 of JAGVGM010000190.1, read as the reverse complement.
TACATAACAGGCGCATCCGTTCTGCCTTCCAGATAAAATTTCACATAATTTGTCGTACTAAGCCCTGCTGTGTTTCCCGTATAATCTATCCTGTCAAGATAAATTTCCCCCTGATCTTTTGTATAAGAGACCGTCATGTAATCTCCGTTCGTATCCTGAACCTTGTCCAAACACCATTTAAAAACTCCGAGGGCGCTGTCCTGCCTTGATGCTGCCGTTGTGCCGTAATAATACTTGGTCCCGTCTTTTGTTGTGACTTCCCAGCCGCCTGTTACTGAGTTGTAATAAAACTTTGAAAAACCCCCTTCTATCTCCGCTCCATAATAATTTGTTCCCCAATCACCTCTCGACGCTAATTCCGAAGCTGAGCCATTCACTGTAACAACATAATCATTTGCGCTGTAATTGACGCCTCTCTTTGTATTTCTTTGAACAGCTCCCATATCAAGACCCCAGCCAACACCCAGCCATCCATTTTGACCATTTGAATTGTAATTCAATGCAATATTAGGCTGTATTCCCTTTCTGCCGGGCGGCACTTCTATCGGGATGCTCGTAACCCCCGCTCCTGAATTGCCTCCAGGTAATATTTGAACAGACGTTAAAGCCCCTGTAGAAGCAGCCGCTGAGCCTTCGCTCTGTCCGGCAGTGGCTGATAATGCCGATTCGGGAACCACAGGGTCTTTTGAAGAATTGGTATTGTCAGAGACCGCTGTTTCCGGGGAATTCGCAGTGTCAGGGGCTGCCTGCTGTGAATCAACTCCTGCGCCTTCTTCCTGCGCATAAAGATTGACACTCATAATTAATAAGCCGGTTATTAAGGCAAGTATTATCTTCTTCATGTCCCCTCCTTATATTTAAGAATGTTTACTTTTCTACGCAAAAAAAGCGCCCCGAAAAATCGTGACGCCCTTTTGCATTAATTATATTTCTGGTAAAACTTAATTTCTTTCTGTGCAGGGTTGATAACTGAAAATTCTTCACCTTCATCCATCCCCTTTTAAAGCCATAAATAATTTAACTGCTAAGATTTGAAGACAGTTATTTATATCAAATCTTAATAATTGTTGTCAAGAAAAATCGTTATTTGATAAAAATGAACAAGTGCTGATTTGAAGAGTGTTGGACATGCTTCTTTAAAACGTTATCGATTGTTTATTAATAATTGTGGTTCATTAATTTTTTTACCTCATCCAGATCAGGTATCCCTGCTCTCCCGCCTAATTTCCTGCATTTAAGTCCTGCAAAAGCAGCTGCAAAACGCACTACATCTTTTATATCCCATTTCTGCAAAAGTCCATAAATATATCCTCCGTGAAACACATCGCCGGCTCCCGTAGTATCAACAACTTCAACTTTGAAAGCAGGTGTATAAAAATGTTCGTCTCCTGCGGCTGTTATGCACCCTCTTTCGCCAAGAGTGATTGTTACTGCTTTAGGCCCGAATGACTTCATATCAATAACGGCTTTTTCGGGATGAAACAGCTTATCATCCCTAAACAATTCCTTTGCAAATTCTTCAGAACTGACCACATAATCGCATAAGCGTGCAAGCTCGACCATTCCCTCACGCACCCTGCCGGCGTCAAGCATAACCGGAATATTTTTTTCTTTTGCTTTCCGTGCAGCATAAATTGAAGCCTCTGCCATCAAACCATCAACAAGTAAAAAGTCCGCATTGTCAAGAAAATCATCAGGCAGCTCATGAGGGCTCAAAGGCCCGGATGAAGGCCTTTTCCAGAAAATGGTCCGTCTCCCTCTTTTTTTTTCAACTGCTATAAATGCAACCTGTGAATTGGATTGCGGTCTGATCAAGAGTCCATTTATATTGATATTTTCTGAACGGAGAGATTCTGCAATTTTGCTGCCACTTTCATCATCGCCTATTATACCGTGGAAATCGCAGGCAATCCCCAGCCTCGAAAGACTTACAAGCGCTGTAGCAACAGGACCGCCGCCGGATATGGTCCATTCTAGTACCTCTTTTTTTGTATCAAGCGCCGGAAATGAGTCTAAGGCAAACAAGTGATCAAGTGCACACTGGCCGATTCCCACAACTTTCATGCTTACAATCATAAAAATGTCGCTTAAATAATGCAAGTAATGGCATCAATAAAACACTGTAGATTATATGGCCATTTTTATATATAATATTTGCAGTTTGGGGACAGGGCTGAGAAAAAACCAAAAACTCATCATATACAAGCCTTAAAGATTTGCATTAGCAGAGACATAACTGTGTCTTTGTAAATGCAGAAAATCTTTTAATTGCGTAAAAAAGATAGTTATTTGATCAGACCCCTACCCCAATACAAAAAATTTAAAAGAAAGGGGGAAAGAGTCAGTAAACCCCGTTAGAAGACCACTGCAAGCAGCTGGACTTTCTAACGGGGCAAACACAAACATATCGATCAACTAACAATTAAGGAGGACAATGATGAAAAGAAAGACAGCAATTAAAATTTTAACTGTCGCATTAGCGGCACTCGTGATCAGCTTTATGATTGGCAGTATGTCATTTGCAGAAAAAAACGGCACTACGGCTCTGATCAATATTAATCAGGCAACACTAAAGGAATTAACCTCTCTTCCGGGTATCGGGAAAAAGAGAGCAAACGACATTATTGCCTACAGGGAAAAGAACGGTAAATTTACCAATATTGAAGATCTTAAAAAAGTAGACGGCATTGGAAAAGATACCCTTGAGAAAATTAAGGACCATATTGTTCTCGAATAGGGTTAAAAGTGTTTAAGGTTGATAGTTAAAGGGTTATAAATTCGAAGGGGCAGACTTGTATGTCTGCCCCTTTCCATTTGCAAATATCTTAACCAACTGAGAACTACCTCTTTCTCAACGCCTCTTCGACCGTCTTAATTGCGCAGAATTCACCGCACATGCTGCATACTTGCGATTCTGTTGGAGGGACCTCAGCGCGCCACTGTCTTACTTTATCCGGATTTAATGACAGCGCTATCTGGCCATTCCAGTCCAGCGCCTTTCTCCTCTTTGCCATTTCTATATCGAGTTCAATAGCGCCTTTAACGCCTTTTGCAATGTCAGCGGCATGGGCTGCTATCTTTGATGCAATAACCCCTTCTTTTACGTCCTCTATACTCGGAAGCCTTATGTGTTCGGATGGTGTTACATAGCAAAGGAAATCAGCGCCGGCAGCGCCTGCAATAGCGCCGCCGATCGCTGCAGAAATATGGTCATAGCCCATTGCTATATCTGTAACAAGCGGTCCGAGCACGTAAAAAGGGGCTCCTTTGCAGATCTCTTTCTGCATCTTTATATTAAGCTCGACCTGATTCAGCGGCACATGCCCGGGGCCTTCAATAATAACCTGAACTCCCTCTTTAACTGCCATATCCTGCAATCCCCCGAGGGTCAAAAGTTCATCTATCTGTGTCCTGTCCGTTGCATCGGAAAGACAGCCTGGACGGGCAGCGTCGCCGAGACTCAATGTGAGGTCATACTTTCTCGCTATTTCAAGAAGCCTGTCATAATTTTCATAAAGAGGATTTTCCCTGTCATTGTAGATCATCCATTCAACGAGAAATGCCCCCCCGCGGCTTACAATATCAAGTATCCTTCCGTCTTCCCTCAGCGTCTGAATGGTCTTTCTGGTAAGTCCGCAGTGGACCGTGACGAAATCAACGCCCTGTTCTGCATGCTCTTCAATGATTGTAAAAAGATCATCAACGCTCATTTTTGAAATAGTCCCTCTCTCTTCCGCTGCTTTTGCAACAGCTTCGTAGATGGGAACTGTTCCAACAGCAATGGGCGATTTCCTGAGAAGCAGTTTTCTGATATCCTTTATCGGCCCGCCCGTGGAAAGATCCATCACGGCGTCGGCGCCGTATTTCACCAGTACATCAAGCTTTTTCATTTCGTCGTCGAGAGAGATCTTGTCTCTTGAGGTCCCGATGTTGGCGTTTATCTTTGTCTTTAATCCCCTCCCGATACCGAGAGGCTTTATGTCATGGAATGCATTCCTCGATATAACTGAAAATCCCGATGCAATGTCCTGTGAAAGCTTCTCAGGTTCAACGCCTTCATCAAGGGCAACCTGTTTTACCTCATCAGTGATAATTCCTTTCCTTGCAAGCTCGATCCTTGTATGCTGTAAGGTTTTGTTCATGATATTCTCCTATTCGCACTTTAGAAATCCCCCTTAATCCCCCTTTTTCAAAGGGGGATTTGATACCCCTCTTTGGCAAAGAGGGGGTGGGGAGATTTTATAATTATATGTCTTTAACTATCCTGATTATCTCTCTCGCCTTTCCCTTAATATCCTCCGCCCCAAAAACCTCCGATATCATCGCAACCCCGTAAGCGCCAGCGTTCTTCAGATATTTCACCCTGCGGCTTTTTATCCCGCCGATCGCAAACACCGGGATATTTATCTTACTGCTGACTTCCGCTAATTTATCCAATCCCAGCGGCTTACCGTATTTTAATTTCGACGGCGTCCTGTAAACCGGTCCGAGAGTTATAAAATCAGCGCCTGCTTTCTCGGCTTCTTTTGCCTCTTTTAAAGAATGCGTCGAAACGCCTATCAGAAGTTTATTTTTAACAACCTTTCTAACTGCGCCGGCAGGTATACTGTTCTGCGTAAGATGAACTCCGTCTGCGCCTGCAGCAAGGGCAATATCAATCCTGTCGTTGATAAAAAGTTTTGCATTATGTTTTCTTGTCATCTCTCTCATTTTATATGTAAGTTTTAACAGCTGCCGTGTATCCAGATCTTTTTCTCTTAACTGTATAGCTTTCACCCCACCTTTCAGAGCCTGCCTGACGGCAGCAGTCAGCGAATAGCGGTCAGCGATCAGCTTTCTGTTGGTAATTAAATAAAGTCTAAAATCTACCATTAGATTTTCACTGGCTGTAGGGGCGAACGGCCGTTCGCCCCTACAAATTAATTCCTACCACCTATCACCTAATTCCTTTCTTTACAGCATTCCCTCAATAGGGCTGCTCGCAGTTGCATAGAGTTTTTTCGGTATTCTTCCAGCTTTGTATGCGAGGCGTCCTGCCATGACGGCATATTTCATAGCCTCTGCCATTGCGATCGGGTCCTTGGCGCCGGCGATCGCGGTATTTAACAATACTGCATCACACCCAAGCTCCATCGCAACAGCAACGTCTGAAGCAGTTCCTACCCCGGCATCAATTATAATGGGGACTTTCGCCTGCTCGAGTATTATCTTTATGTTGTATGGATTTCGTATTCCAAGTCCTGAGCCGATAGGCGCGGCAAGCGGCATAACAGCAGCAGCCCCTGCATCCACAAGTCTTAAGGCCATAACAGGATCATCATTCACATAAGGAAGAACTATGAAGCCCTCTTTTGCCAGTATTTCTGTTGCCTTCAACGTTGCGCATACATCAGGAAATAAAGTCTTCTCATCACCTATAACCTCAAGCTTTATAAGATCAGAGACCCCGGCCTCTCTTGCAAGGCGGGCATATCTCAACGCGTCCTCCAGAGTATAACAACCCGCAGTATTTGGCAGGATCTTGTATTTCTTCGGATCAATATAATCAAAGAGGTTCTCTGATTTCCTGTCAAAAATATTCACCCTCCGTACAGCGACAGTAACAACATCAGCGCCGGATGCCTCAATGGCTTTTCTTGTTTCCTCGAAGTCCTTATATTTCCCTGTCCCTACCCACAGGCGGGATTTGAACTCAATACCTTTTATTACTAATTTGTCGCTCATAGATGCTCCCTCTCAATTTTAAATTTGAGATTTGAAATTTCAAATTTATTGTTATCCTCCTCCAACAAAATTCACAACCTCTACTGAATCACCGTCTTTAAGAACGTGATCCTGAAAATTACACTTCTTTACGATCTGCAGATTCACCTCGACCGCAACCCTCGCGGGCTCGATCTGTAAGGTCTCAAGCAGGCCTGAAACAGTCAAACTGTCCCGAATTTCTGCTTCTGTTCCGTTAAGTTTAAGTTTCATCTTTTCTTCGTGTCATTCCGGCTTGTCCGGAATCTTGTAGGGGCAATTCATGAATTGCCCCTACATTTATACATGAATATCCCTCTTTCCTTGCTCTATCAACCTGAATTTCTCAGCGAGGCCGTTCGTGCTTTTATTGATTTCCTTATCCAGCATTTTCATTAATTGATCTTTAACATCACCTGAAGCACAGTCCTCAATATATTCTTTCAGGCTCAAGAGCGCATTCTCGTTACAAAAAGCTTTAATGGCTTTGGTTTCAGCAAGATGCCTGAACTTTTCACCGCTCCTTCCTTCTCTGTAGCAGGCAGTGCATAGACTCGGCATATAACCGAGACTTACAATTTTCCCTATGATCTCCTCAAGACTCCTTTTATCACCTGTCTCAAATTGCTCTGTATCGCCGCCTTCCACATAACCCCATGGACTGGTCTTTGAACCAGCCGAGATCTGTGATGCCCCGATGGATAACAATTTATCCCTTAATCCAGCCGGCTCTCTCGTTGAGATCACAACTCCGGTATACGGCAGAGCAAGCCTGTAAATAGCAACTATTTTTTTTATATCATCATCCGATACATTATAGTGTAAATTATGAACCATTGAACCCTGGGCAGGTTGAAGCCGTGGAACAGAAAGTGTATGCGGGCCGAACCCATATTTATTAATAAGTCTTTTGCAATGCGCGATCAATGCCCCTGTTTCCCATCGCCAGTCATAAAGGCCCAGGAGCACGCCCATCCCGATATCCTCAAACCCGGCCTCAACAGCCCTGTCCATAACTCCAAGCCTCCATGCATAATCCGCCTTTGCACCTTTTGGATGCATGAACCTGTATGTGGGGATATGATACGTTTCCTGAAAGCACTGGTACACGCCAATGCCTGCTCCCTTGAGCCTGCGAAAATCCTCTACATTCATAGGCGCAGTGTTAGCATGCAAAATACGTATATCCGTGCTGCTGTATATTGCATCAACAACTTTCTCAATATATTCAATGCCTGCAAGTTTTGCATGTTCACTTGTCACAAGCAATAACCTTTTGTATCCCCTGCCTGCAAGCAGTGAAGCTTCCTGTACCGCTTCATCAACGGTCAATGTCTTCCTTCTCGCATCACTGTTGCCTGTCCTGAAACCGCAATAGAGGCAGTCGTTCGTGCATTCATTGGATAGATAAAGGGGCGCAAATAATACTATCCTCTTCCCGTAAACTTTTTCTTTCACCCTGCGCGCAGTATCAAAGACCTCAAACCAGAGACTGCTGTCTTCCAATGCCAAAAGCGCTGACACCTCTGTCAGATCCAGCACCTGCATCTCAAGAGACTTGGCAAGGATTTCCCTGATGCGTAATGGGTCTGTGTTTATGTGTTTTGTTTCCTTCATAATAAAAATACCTTTTAAACTCCAAATGGTAGCGCTTCAAATGGTAGTAGCGCCCTCATTTATTGAGGGCGATTTTTCGTCGGGGATAAACCCCAACGCTACAAAAAACAAAAAAACCGCATTCCCCTATAGCGACATTTTTAAGGGAATACGGCTAACGTACTGTCTTTCCCTTTCCTTCGCTGGTATTAACCAGTTCAGGTTCAGAGGGTCTTCCCGATGCTCCGGAAACTCTCAGGCTCTGAAGCCTCCCCTAGGGTATTTAAAGTATACTGCTATCAAAGAAAGTGTGTCAAGCGTATGTAGGGGCGACCCGGCGGGTCGCCCCTACTTCCCTTTCACACAATTCAGCATTCCACCCGCAAGAACTATCTTCCTCTGTCTTTCGCTAAGCCCATGTTCTGCTTTGTACTGCGTGCCTGTTTTAACATCTTTAAATGTGACCTCTGAAGACCCCTTCACTTCTTTGGCGAGGGACGGAAATTCCAGTTCAGCATCCTGAGCAATTGAATCATACACATCTGATGGAACTGTCAGGGGGAGGATGCCAAAGTTGATAAGGTTGTCTTTATGAATACGTGCGAATGACTTCGCAAGCACTATCCTGATACCGAGATACATCGGTGCAAGGGCTGCATGTTCCCTGCTTGATCCCTGACCGTAATTAATTCCGCCGAGGATTATGCCGCCGCCTGATGACTTCGCCCTCGAGTGAAATGTCGGATCCACCTTTGAAAAAACAAACTCGGATATTGCAGGTATATTTGACCTTAACGGAAGGATCTTTGCGCCTGCCGGCATTATATCATCAGTGGTAATATTGTCTCCCGTCTTTAAAATCACTCTGGCCTTCAAAGAGCTCTCAAGCGCTCCCTTTACAGGCAAGGGTTTAATATTCGGTCCTCTTTCGACTGTTACCTTTTCAGGTTTCTTCGCCGGTGGAATGATCATCGAGTCGTCTATGGCAAATCTTTCAGGAAGCGTAAGCTTGAGCGATCCCTTTATAAGATCACGCGGGTCTGTTATCTTTCCTGTAATGGCTGATACCGCCGCAGTCAAAGGACTGCACAGGTAAACCTGGTCGTTGGCGGTGCCGCTTCTTCCGGGGAAATTCCTGTTGAAGGTCCTGAGAGATACAGCGCCTGTTGCCGGAGCCTGTCCCATCCCTATACAAGGGCCGCAGGAGGACTCAAGCACCCTCGCACCTGCAGAGACAAGGTCCGACAACGCCCCGTTTTCTGTTATCATGCGAAGCGCCTGTCGTGAGCCGGGGCTTATCGCAAGGCTCACATCAGAATGAACCTTATGCTTCTTAAGTATCTTTGCCGCAAGCATGAGGTCAGCATAAGAAGAATTAACACAGCTTCCGATGCACACCTGCCTTACAGGAGTCCCTTCAATTTCCTTTACACGCTTTACATTGTCAGGGCTTGAAGGGGTCGCTATCAGGGGCACAAGTTTATCAAGCTCAATGATCACCTCTTCGTCATATGCTGCATCGGCATCGGGTTTGAGCTCTGTCCAGTCCTTCCCGCGTTTTTGCGCCTTCAGAAAGGCCTTTGTCTGTTCATCTGAAGGGAATATCGATGACGTTGCGCCAAGTTCCGCCCCCATGTTGGTTATAGTCGCCCTTTCCGGCACTGTCAGATTCTTTATCCCGTCACCTGCGTATTCGATTATCTTCCCTACTCCGCCTTTTACCGTTAATCGCATGAGGACTGCAAGAATAATGTCCTTTGCAGTTACACCTTTCCTGCATTTCCCTTTCAATATAACACGGACGATCTTAGGCATCACCATAAAAAAAGGCTCTCCTGCCATAGCGAGCGCAACATTCAATCCGCCCGCGCCGATAGCGAGCATGCCTACCGCGCTTGCATTCGGCGTATGACTATCAGACCCTAAAAGTGTCTGCCCCGGCTTTGCAAATCTCTCAAGATGCACCTGATGACAGATGCCGTTGCCGGGCTTTGAAAAATATATGCCGTATTTTGCGGCTATCGTCTGGAGGAACCTGTGGTCATCCGCATTCTCAAACCCTGTCTGAAGCATATTATGGTCCACATAGCTCACAGAGAGTTTTGTCTTTACCTTCGGTATCCCCATCGCCTCAAACTCAAGATATGCCATAGTGCCTGTTGCGTCCTGCGTCAGAGTTTGATCTATAGATATTGCTATCTCCTCACCGGATTTCATGTCACCCGATACAAGATGTGATGAAATTAGTTTTTGCGCAACGTTCATTGAATGATCTCCTTTGGAATCCTTATGAATTATGAATGAAACAAGAATTAATTTACGATTGCAATAGCAATTAAGTCAAGGAGCGGGGCCAATTTCCCCTTGACCGTGTCATAAAAATTGACTCCGGCAACGATGTGGGTTATTATAGCTATAAAGAACCACATTATTGGGAGGATATTATGAGAACAATTCAAATGACTTTAGATGATGACCTGGTATCAGCCGTTGATATGGTTGTTAAAAAACTAAAAACATCGCGTTCTGCTTTTACACGGAAAGCATTGAAGGATGCTATCAAGCAGGTAAATATCAACGCACTTGAAAAAAAGCATAAAAAAGGATATGAACGTTATCCAGTTGGCAAAACGGAATTTAACGTTTGGGAATCAGAGCAGGAGTGGGGAAATTAATGAAGCGGGGTGATGTGAGATGGTATAAGTTTAAAACCCCTGACAAAAAGCGGCCAGTACTTATTTTGACAAGAAGTTCTATATTGGATTATTTGGGTGAGGTTACAGTTGCACCGATAACTTCAACAATCAGAGACATACCGAGCGAAGTGCTTTTATCAAAACGGGACGGCCTGCATAATGATTGCGCTATTAACTGTGACCACTTACAGACAGTTTCAAAGGATAAAATTGGACCGTTGATTACAACATTATCTAAAGAGAAGTTATTTGAAATACGAAACGCTGTCTGTTTTGCTTTAAATCTTTGATTGAAGAAGATCAAACCTTCTTTTACCTTAAAAAACATTTAATATTTCTGGTTTGTCTTATCGTCATTCCGGCGGCTCCGTCCGGCCTACTGTTGGCTTGTCCGGAATCTCAGCTTGTCCAAAATCCCCTTGACCGTGTCATAACTTTTCAGCATAATAAACCAGAAGAATGGAAAGGGGGTTTATGGTTGATGACAGAATCGCAATGCTGTACATAAAATCCCCTCAAGGAACTATACGAAACATCCCATATTAACGGATTATATATAAAATGTTTGTTGGACAAATAAGTTATAATTGATAATAGCATGAGTTCCATGCTAACATGAATTTGTGATTCAATCATTTAAAGACAAGGGAACAGAAGATATTTTTAACGGTAACAACTCTAAAGATGCAAGAAAAACATGCCCACAATCGTTATGGAAAATTGCAACAAGGAAATTGGATCAACTTGATTCTGTAAAACATCTCAGTGAACTACGTGTTCCACCAAACAATAAATTGGAAGCACTAAAAAAAGATAGAAAAGGACAATATAGCATAAGGATCAATGATCAATATCGTATATGTTTCACATGGCAAGAATACGGACCAGAAAAAGTAGAGATTACGGATTATCATTGATAAAAATTAAGATATTTTATGGAGGCAAATATGGTTCGCATACCAACACATAGAGAGCCAACCCACCCTGGGGAAATGCTCCTTGAAGAATTTTTAATTCCCATGGGTATCACCCAGCGGGAATTGGCAAAAGAAATTCATGTCCCCTACCAGAGGATTAATGAAATTATCAACAAACGCCGTGGTGTGACACCCAGTACAGCTTTACGGCTTGCAAAATTCTTTGGGGTTTCAGAAGATTTTTGGATGAATCTACAACTTAGATGGGATATATATAAAGCGAAACTTATTGAGGCTAAAGAATTAAAGACAATTAGGGCCATCAGAATGAATGTGGACTTGGTACATTCATAAAATTTATCAAAGAGGCCAAACCAGAGCGCAGTGAAATCGAACCACTATACAGAAAATCCCCTCAAGGAACTATACGAAATATCCCATATTAATAACGGATAATATACAGAATGTCTGTTAGAAATCCAATTCGGGAGCTATGATGGCTGAACTAACTGAAAGGTTTGGTGTCCACTATTGACATCCGAGGTCAATTTATACGTATGAGCCTCTTGCAAAAGTATTAACAAAATACCCTTGAAACATCTCTTTAAATTCATCTTACATCTTTTCCTCATTTTTAAGCTTCAATATTTAAATCT
>JAGVGM010000128.1 GCA_020057065.1 Thermodesulfovibrionia bacterium | reverse complement strand
ATGTGAAGTGAATCCAGAAAGATAATCCCTGCGCCCTTGCCAAATAGTCTACTGAACATCCTGTTCTTTGTCCATAACTTTTTTAACATCCGACAATCCATTGTATATCTGAGAGTATCTAAATAAGAATGCTGGCCATGAGGGGACATGGCTGATAAAAGGTTTGGGCTCTGTAGGCAGGGTAATACCTTTAAATCAGTAGCCAGCATCCTTATATTATTGACCATAATATTATTGATGTTAAGTTAGTTTTATATTCCAGCCGTCAACTTGCTCGATTAAAATGATCTGCAATTACTATCCTTTATTCCTTTAATCAGCTCTTAGAACTTCGAGATCATCTTTTTCAGCATGATAATTTCTTTTAAATCAGCCAGCCCACATGACTGACGAACTGCCCAAAAACCATCAACAAAATAGCTCGTGTTAAGGTACAACGTAGAATTGAGCAACGAGTGACACTGGAGAATGTTAAAGAGCATAAAGATGATTTGCAAACCTCATGCAACCGCTCAACTGAAAAAGTGTCCTGTGGCACTCGTTCGCTCCAATGACTGGTTATGCCTTTCTTCTTAAATATCTTCTTCCCGCCAAAAGTGTTCCGCCTGTTATAAAAAGAATAGCACTTATCGGTTCGGGGGCAATAGTAGTTGCTATTACTCTAGAACCAAAATTAAGTGGAACAAGTGAACCTTCTTTTTTAACCCAAGAAGATGTGTAATAGTCTAAAGACCAATAATCATCATCACTAGACCCGACCTCTGGTGGATCATAGGTTGATAGAGTAATGAGGAATGGTTCCACACTGCACCAATAATCACATACAAACGGTTTAGACCCGAAAGCTACAGTCCATGTGAAAGTATCAGCGACAGCTACTGATAGCCCACTAAGCGTATGAGTAAAATCACCAACTCCAGAGGGAAGTGCAACATTACCACTGTCATATAATAAAGTGCTTGGGATTCCGGAATTTCCGTCATTCTGATAGAAACGGATTCTTGCCGTCGGATCCGTAGCTTCGTTAAATTTTGTATAATAAAACATGAAATCGGTAATTGTCCGGTCTGCCCCACCAAGAGTTACTTCATCTCCGTATTCAATACTACTATCAAAAATCCACACGTTTGTCGGCGTTGTAGTATTGTCATAAACAATTGATGAATTTGCCAAGACAGTATTTGCAGAAAAAAACAATGTGCACAATATGACAAAAGTAATTAGTGATCGAATTAAATAGTTACCCCCTCTTTGTAATATTTTCTTTATTGCTTTCATTTCGTCCCCCTAAAAAAAATTATTAAATATAACCGCTACACGGTTTTTGGAGATAGCCCGTTTTTTATAGAAGCAAATTTTCTGCCAGTTAGTAACTCTATGTTTTATTGAGAAATCGCCTTCTTGTTTCATGTATTGCACATGGGCATGCTGTACAGAATATGTGTCATGATACCGTATTCTACTCTCTGCTCTTGCTAGAATAACTCTTGTATGGAATAGAGGCATAACGCCCTGATCACTGACGAGTGCCACTAAAAGACATGAGAAAGGAAAAAGCCGATTTGCAGACTGAAAACATCCTCTGCCAAAAAAGTGTCCTGTGGCACTCGTTCACGTGCATCTGGTTGTTAGGCTTTTTTTATAGCGCATAATCTATTGAATAGTCTGACGATTCTTACTGACGGTGCTATAAGAAAAAATCTCGTAATATATTTCAATAAATTGCTCCCCGATATTATGTTTGCAATAAAAGGTGAAACATTATAATAGGTACTAATAAATTTGCGTCCCACGTAAAACTTCTGAAGGATATTATCTCTAAAGACAGAAAGGATAATTACTTCCTCGGCAGAGTCACTACCAAGAGTAGCGGTAGCAATAAAACAACCACCACCACCTTGTTTCTCTTCAAGTTTTGCTATTTCCTTTGCGCACTCTATACCATGCTCACTATCTTCGCCCACAATTTCCATAGCACGCTTAAGATTCTGTATTGCTTTGTCCTTGCCTGCTATTTTTGAACCTGCGCAAAATATACCGTATCTATAACGTATTAATGCTTCAGTTTCAGTATCTCCTTCTTCAACTAAAGAGAGAGCCTGATCGTAGTACTCCATTGCAGTTTTATGTTGTGATTTTATTAGATTACCTATCCAGTTAGCATGAATCTGAGCTTTTAATAAAGTACTCTTTAGAAGGACTTCATTATTTGAAGGTGCTTTTTTCTCAGCAATTTTACATTCCGTTAACATGTCACCACAAAATTTCTTAAGCGGATTATTATAATCCTCATAGTCATCATAGATAGGTGTTACAATCCTCCCACCAAGTTCAGCTTGTACCTTTGTATTAACGTCCTCCAACAGAGAAAGTGCAACCTTAATGTCTGTTTCTTGTGTCATATTTATTCCCCTTCCTTATATTATTGTTGACTTGATATAATTTAGCTGCTGCCTACTTCAATGAATATGACATGCATTTTGGACACTGAGTCCTTCCTGGCCCTGCATGGTTATAGCAGAACCATAAACCACATTTTGGACAATGTTTAACTCCATTGTTGCCTGAATCAGTTTCCTTGTTACAAATTGCACATGTTACTTTAGCCATCGCTCCCTCCTTTTTTTTATGTTTTGTTGTGCCTAACGTAAAGCTCAGTGAATCGAACCACTTGAGTACATCAAAGAGCATAAAACCGATTTGAATACCCTAAAACATTCCCTGCCCAAAAAGCGCCATGTGGTTCGATTTCACTGCAGCGCCTTGTTAGACATTTTTTTATTTTCTTCTTTATGTTAATGAATAAATTCCTCAACTCAAATCCTCTATCAAAAAACCAAAAGCCGACTGTTTGTTAGAAGGATGCTGACCAACATGAGGGGACATGGCTGATAAAAGGTTTGGGCTCTCAGGTGGGACTGTACCTTTTAAATCAGTGGCCAGCATCCTATCTTATTTTTCAGTTGGCTAAATTATATCTTGTTCTCCATCTTCACGCTGCCCACCGTCAGCAAAACTATATCAGAATTATAAATGCTTGCGTGCGCAAACATTTTGAATTTCAATAACTGCATCGCTGCTTTCCATTCCCGGCAAGTATTCTAAAAGGCATTCATTATATTTTTTTCTTTTCTCTGATATGATCGTGAATTCTTTATAGTTCTCTTTGCAGGCCCCTATCATTATTTGAGTAGCCACATCAACCTTGGCATTTATTAAATGCTTTAACAGGCAGTCATCATATTCATTTTGACCAGCGTATATGGGGTTAACTGTAAATAATATAGCAAAGATCATTAGCATAAAGAGATGCCTCATAAGTCCTCCATTTGTATTTATTAACTCAATTTGCCTTCTTCTTAATATACTGGGCAATATCTCTCAGTATTTACTATGTCTAACGTAGAATTGAGCGACGAGTGCCACCGAATGATAACAACAAGCCTCCAAACTGATTAGTACTCCTCATAATAATGCTACCTCAAAAAGTGTCCTGTGGCACTCGTTCACTCCAATGATTTGTTATCCACTTTTTTTATTTTAATCTGTATATATCTCATAAACCCTTTTCGATTAATCGTGCTCGGTGATATAGGAATAAAGGCAGTCCGAACGATAATCCAACAAACAAAGTTGCAGGAATATATATCCAAAGATTCTTGAGTCCAATCCGACGTCCCTCTATAAACACGAAGACAATGAAAGCCAAAGCTGAGATGATCAAGTCACCAGCTACAGCAGATGAAACATGATTTGCAAATATTGATGTAAAGAAAAGAGGAACTGATGCCTGATCATCTCCCAAGAAACCAAATAAAAATATCCATGGAACTGCCACACCAACTACGCAAAGTAGGAGATAAACTTTGCTTTGTTTCATGTTGTTCCTCTGTTCATTGATATCGCCTATGCTGATGTCACAAATGTATAAATAAATTGGCGGTGCCACAATGAGATCGGCGCTCCTGATAATCAGGATTAAATGTTCTTAAAGAACTTGTTCTGACGCCCCGGGACGAAATCTCTAACCCAGTACTTGAACCCGTGGTCACCGCCACATAAAATATAAATCATTTGGTGACCTTATTCAATATTTATTTATCAGCAAGCAAAATAACACTGTCTATAACCTCACTACTATAATGCTACGTAGTGGATAACGTAGAATTGAGCGACGAGTGCCACTGCAAGATAACAACATGCCTCCAAACCGATTTGCACTCCTCATAACAATGCTCCCTGAAAAAGTGTCCTGTGGCACTCGTTCACTCCAATGTCTTGTTATGTGTCATTCTTTCTGCTCAATTTCCAGTTGGCGTATGAACATGCGCCGTGAATATCTGGGAAAAGAGAGAGATCATTAATATTCATTTCATACAATGTCTCTAAAATATCCTTTCGTAATTTGTCAGGGATTAATAGTTTTAATAAAAGGAAATTATCGTCGTGTTTCATGTTCATCCATATAGTCATTAATTCTTTTTCAAGTGAATCGGGGGTAGGGCTATAAGTAAATAAACCACGTTGGCTCACTAAACGGTTATTGAATCCTTTTTTGAGGCTAATAATCTTGGGGAAATAATTATCAACTTTTCTCACTGCATATTCGCAGCATTTTTTTGTATAGTCTGAGATTCCTACAATATCTTCACCATATCCGTCATAAACATTTATAATTTTCTGTACACTATCATCTGAATTTGATTTCACTGCTTCCAAAAAACGATTGTCAAACTCTCCGACGATTTTAGACGGAAAAGATATTTTATTATTGTCATGACAATCTAAGAAATAGTGCCTGATTTGAAAATAATAACCCTGTATAACATGTTTAGCATTAAGGAAATATACCGATCTGTCCTCTGAAAAAGCATCAATCTTTCTTTGAATCTCTTCTTTAGTGTCAGTTTCATCTATTTTTAAAAATCGTTTTTCTCGGAATGCAAAATAAAGCGCAATCCAAGGAGATGCTGTCCAATCAAGTAATGGTGTATTCAGGCCATAATGTTGCCCGAGAGCCCATATTTCATATTTATCTCTTTCTGCATCAAATTGTTCATTAAACCTACCCCGTAGTGCAGAAATAAAATTTCTATAATGTTCTTCAACATATTTTTGATATTTCTCAACACTAACACGCTTCCCTTTGTAGGCACGCAATATGGTAGGTTCAAGCTGATGTGATTTGAAATGATGACCTCGGAAAAGAAATCCCTGAAAATTATTATTGTCTTTTAATATCTCAATAAAATCCCGTAATGTTTCAATCTTACACTCTAAATAGCCTAAGTCGGAATGCAATAAATTCCTTTTATAGATAGGTAGCATAGTGCCCTTCCGTCAATTGTTTAAACACATAACGTAGAATTGAGCGACGAGTGCCACCGGAGAATGTTAAAGAGCATAAAGACGATTTGGAAATCTTAAAGTACTGCTCAACTGAAAAAGTGTGATGTGGCACTCGTTCACTCCAATGACTTGTTATCTTCTTTTTTATTGCTCTCTATAAAGAATGTTCAGTTTAGAACTAACTGTGCTTAACTGTTTATCAGCCGTCCACAATAATGTATTGGTCAACAATGAAGATGCCAATAAATGCACATCAATAAGCCCAATCCCTAAGCCCATTAATTTTCTGTTCTCAATAAAATGCAGAATCTCATCGTTCTCAACAGTTCGTGCTTTCGGAAGAGACTTTAGCAATGAAATAATCTCTTCTCTGTTTTTGAGATGTCCGCATGCCAACTCACCGATTATAAATGGATGACAAACAACCAGTTCATCCAATAATAATTTTCCAAGATGTGAATTCCCTTCCCGGAAGTGAGATATCCAGATTGAAGTATCAACAAGAATCATTGCTAATTGCTCGTAATACGTCTTCTGGGAATCTGTCGAAGTCCCTTTTCAGTTCCACCGAGTTCAGCAAGTCTCCTCGCACTCTCACGAGTAATCAATGCTTCAAGTCCCAATCTCACCAAAGATGTCTTCTCAGTAATTCCGGTAAGTTTTGATGCTTTCTTTAATATTTTGTCATCTATATTTAATGTTGTTTTCATATGTACTAATATGTACTAAAGATATGTGCATGTCAAGCAATTTCTTTGAAGATAACGTAGAATTGAGCAACGAGTGACACTGGAGAATGTTAAAGAGCATAAGGACGATTGGGAAATCTTAATGTACTGCTCAACTGAAAAAGTGTCCTGTGGCACTCGTTCGCTCCAATGACTTGTTATCAATTCTTGTTTTTATGGTTGTTAATTT
>JAGVGM010000137.1 GCA_020057065.1 Thermodesulfovibrionia bacterium | reverse complement strand
AACTACCTCGCAGCAGAGCTGACGAGGTATCAAGCGAAAAAATCCTTTTGATATTCGTCACGCAGTAGAACTGCGGGGAATTTAACCCATAGAGATTAAAGGGATTTTTTTCTGCCATATTTATATCCTTTCAAAAAAAGATATCTATACAGCTTTCGATATAAAATAAAACTTAACTGCTCGTTTTTCTTCTCACAATATTTCGCAAGAAAAATAATCAGTGGAGCACTTAATTTATTGATTGCAAGCCGCCTGAGCAGCTCTTTTATACCTTTAATTGAAAACTTGTTATTCCCGCCAAAATAATTAACGTTTATATTTTTCAGATAAATATCATTATCTTTTGCAAAGGACGCCCAATGTGCAAAGGAAATTCCGTACCGTACAACATTAATAATATATTGCTGTGGTGAACGAAAATGGTAATGATAAGATATAGCTTTCGCATTGTATACGATTATCATGCCCTTTTTATAAAGCTGATATCCCAATTCTGTATCTTCAAATCCGATGTCTGTAAATATTTCTGTATTAAATTTTACCGATAAAAAATCACGCTTAACAGAAATATTACCGGTTCTAAAATATGTATAATCATACACTTTTTGTTTTTCTATATCTGCCCATGTTTCCGTGGCATTCCCAAGTTTCATTAAGGGTGTTATCCGTAAATCAGAAGGATATTCTACATTCCCCAGAACTACATATTCCTTAGCAGGATATTTTCCATGAAAATTCAGGTGTTGTTCAATAAAATTGTTGCAGGGCACCATGTCTCCATCAGATAGAATTAACAAATCACCAATGGCTTTATCGATACCCACATTGCGTGTATAGGCAGGTCCCATGTTTTGGGAATTTAAATGAACTTTTATGTTTTCCCTTTCATTGTATTTATTAAGAATATCCTGCGACGTATCTTTAGAATGATCATTAACAAAAATAATTTCATATACATTACAAGGAACTGTTTGATTCAAAAAAGCATTGATCGTCTTTTCAAGGCTTGAAGCATTATTATGTATTGGAATAATTACAGAAACTTTCATTTATAAACTACTATTTTGATAAGACCTTATAGCTTTTGCAACAGCAATTTCAAAATAATTTGGTATGGAATTATTTTTATTCATTACTAACCTACCTATTGTATAAGGATTTATTGTCTTATCGTTATTTAAAACTGTTATGAAACCAGCTATATAATGATAGCTTTCAAGAAGCTCTTGGCATTCCGGATGGACCATCCCAAAGGGAAACGCAAAAAATATAATATCTTTTTTTAGCCTGTTTTCTAATATAGTTTTTGACTTGCTTATTTCTATTTCTATATCCTTTTTTTGCAAAACAGAGAGTGGCAAATGAGACAGGCCATGTGAACCGAATTGGATGAACTCCATATTTGCAATTTCTATTATTTCTTTCCACGACATAAACGATTCATACTGCAAATCAATAATATTGGGATTTATAAAAAACATCGCAGGTACATTATATTTTTGCAATATCGGCAAGGCATATTTATAATTATCAATATAACCATCATCAAAGGTTATACCAACAAGAATGTCAGATGTATTTTTTCCTGTACTTATATGCTCAACGATCTCTGCCACGGTTTTTATTTTAAAATTATTGGCTAAATATCTTAGCTGGAATTCAAAATCTTCCGGAGATATGGCAAAAGGGTAATTATTATCTTTTTGTACAGAGTGATAATTCAAAATAAGAAACCCGTTATTTTTCTTACTGAACGGAAGTATTCCTTTTGATAACAATATTTTTGTAAATCTTAAATATTCAGTTTTACAATTTTTCTTCAGGTTCTTTATCATATTTTTTTTGCTCTTACTATTTGCAGTCAGGAATATACTGAATGTTATTCTTTATTTGTAAATTAAATCGAACTATTATTTCTCACAAAAAAACAATTGTAAATTTCGGTCTTATATCATGAATAATACTGAAAATCCGCAAATGATCAGTAATCCGACACTGCTCCGCTCTTTCAGTTACATAACATGCAACCTCAAAAAAACACTATAGACTATCTTTTAAAGAGTGAGTCTATAAAAATATTCTTAGCTTATCTCTTTTTCTTCCGCAAACAACTCTCCAGAATTAGTTCAGGCAAGACTTTTGGAAGAAAAATTAAAAGGCGATTTATTCGTATGGGTAGAATAGTTATGAGATATCCAAATATAGAAAATGTATGCAATATTCATTAAGCAAATTTATAAAGTTATAGTTTTTTAAAATAATTACAAGTATTTCTCAATCCATCCATAAGCGACGTCTCGGGACTCCAGTTCAAAATATCATGTGCTTTTGTGCAGTCAATTACACTTCTTCTTTGTTCCCCCTGCTTGGGAGGGCCATGTTTCTCTTCAATAGACGGATTAATAATGTTCTTAAGATGTTCGAAGACCATATTGATCGGTGTTTCAATTCCGGTCCCGATATTGAATATATTGTCTTTTGAACTATCCATTATTGCTAAAATGTTGGCTCGGACTATATCTGCGACATAAACAAAATCCCTTGTCTGATTTCCATCTCCATTTATTAGTGGTTGTTCACCATTAATCATCTTTTGAATAAAAATTGCAACAACACCAGCTTCCCCATAAGGGTCCTGACGCGGACCATAAACATTTGCATAACGCAATACATTATAGTCCATCCCAAAGACGGTCTTGTAATAATATAAGTAATGTTCAGCTACAAGCTTGGTAATGCCGTATGGACTAATAGGTTTTAAAGGATGATTTTCCGTTGCAGGAAAAAATTCCTGCTCTCCATAAACAGCCCCTCCAGATGACGCAAAAATTACTTTCTTCACCTTATAATTAACACAATTCTGAAGGATGTTTATTGTGCCTAATACATTTATGTTAGCATCATAAACAGGATCTGAAACTGAACGACGGACATCAACCTGGGCCGCCTGGTGGTTAACGCAGTCAGGCTGTTCTCGCTGGAATATGGAATCCAGTTTGGGATCCTGAATATTAAACTTGTAAAATGTAGCTTTTGAATTTATATTCTTTTCTTTGCCAGAAGAAAGGTTATCTATAACAACGACCTCATGGCCTTCATCAATAAGTCTGTCTACTATATTTGAGCCAATAAACCCTGCGCCACCTGTTACCAAGACTTTCAATGCATGTTCCTTTCTTTATCCAGGTTATTACTGATTTCCTGAAAAATCGTTTTGCTTATCACTTATTACGAATAACGTTTTTAGTAAAAAATAACTTACTTATCATGTCCTCAGAGATTGGTCCCATATGTCTTTACGTCAGCCTGTAAATAATCTCCGGAATAACATGTTTATGGTTATTTAATACTCCGCCTATTATATTGACATTCCTATGCTCAAATGGAGCAATTGCATTTTTTATGATCTGCTGTCTGACCTTGCCCTCATTTATTATAAGAGCGATAGAATCAGTGCAGGAGAGAAGAATAATGGCATCTGAATAATTCTTTATATCCGAACAGGTAATAAAAACTAACTCATAGAGTTCTTTGGCTTTTTTAATTACATCGGACATATTAGATGACACTAATAGAGCACTCGGGTCTAATTCTGTTTGACCTGCCGGCAAAACAGTTAAGTTGGAACCTAAATCCTGGATCGCACTTTCAAAATTGATCTTTTCTCCAAGCACATCTGTGAGTCCGGGAGTATCGGAGATATTGAAAATCTTGTGTATTGAAGGAGACCTTAAATCAGCGTCTATAATAAGCACTCTATATCCTGTATTACGTGATAGACAAATGCCGAGATTGGCAATAGTCACGATAGTTTCTTCCGCCCCTTCAGCATCAGTAATTAAAAGGGATTTCAAGTTCTTATTTTTCATCGATAGATATATCTGGTTTGATACTTTATGAAATGACTGAGTATATCTTTCAAACGGGTTAGCATTTTGAATCAGAAGTTTGTTCCTCGATTTTTTTTGAGGAATAGATCCCAAATAAGGGATTTTAAGAAATCTTTCGATCTCCTGCTGCGACTTAATTGTCTGGTCAGAAAAGTCAAAAACAAAGGCAAGTACAACTCCTGCCACTATGCTCAAAATAAAAGCAGCAACAAGTGAATTATTTACATCGGGTCTCATCGGCATCTTCCAACCTGGTCCTGCCTGAGTTACTATCTTGACACTTGCAGGGCCGATCGCCTCTATATCAGGAAGTATTCTGCCATCCAAAGTCTCTTTTAGCTTTTCTATGTAATTTTCTAATTTTCTTATTGTGTCGTTTTTTTCTCCATATGTTAATTGAAGTTCTGCAATCTGCTGTTCAAGATCAAAAATTACATAGGAACGGCTTAAAACATTTGCAATCTTACCAGATAGAGCAGGGTCAAAGTCTATGACAGTTATTGTAAACATGGAAGTTAATCCCATCGGAGTTACAATGATTTTCCCAGCTAATTCCCCCACCGCTTTGTTGTAGAATAATTTTCTTTTCTCTTCTGGTGTCATCTCTTCAAGCGAAAGATTGATATTCTTAGTATTATGGTCTATTAAAATCCTATTAAACCTGGTAGCAAATCTCCTTTCATAATCAATGGGAATTTCATAAAGCTTCAATGCATTAACTGTACGTTCGATTATAGGTTTCGACATTACCAGCTGCATCTGTGTTTCGATTAACGAGCCAGGACCCAGATCTCTTTCAACTTCCAGATCTTTTTGCATCTTTCCTGAAACAAGCATTGTAACCGCTGACTGATAAACCGGCGTCCTAAACTGCAGGGCTGTATAGACAGACATCATTACTGTCACGAAAGTAAGAATAATAATAAGCTTATGCCTGAAAACGATTCTTAATATATCCCGCAATGTCATCTCTTGACTGGTAAAATCTTTCAATTATAATTTCTCCTTCTACTCTATTCCGAATTATTACAAATAAAAAGACACCGTGCATTCATACATATTTTTTCTCCTTCTTACCTTATCTGCAGCCATATGCACATATCAACTCCGCAATTTCTAAGCTTATAACAGCTATACAATTGTTCCTCAATAAGTTCTATATCACAGTTTCCTTCTCTTTATACGGATGGAGACAAATATACTTTAGATTTATTACATTTATAAGTATTTAAACGCTGCCATCCGTTTCATCCTTATTAAAAGATACCTGATGAGACAACTACTACATCTCCTGGCTGAAGAAAGATGTCCGCAGCAGCATTCCCATCCAAAACATCATTAATATTTACCTTGATTGACGCAAATCCTTGACCGTTATCTGTCAATCTTAGAACCTTGACCCGGCTTTCCTTTCCCCACTTATTGAATCCTCCCGCCTGCAATATTGCCTTAAAAACAGTCGTATCATTCGAGAGCGGAAATTCTCCAATTCTATTTACTTCACCATATACTATATAAGTTTTATTTCGCTCAACAATTAATATATCATCCGGTTGGAGAATCATACCGCCTGTTTCTCTCCCCTCTATAATCCCCTCAATGTCTATTTCTATATCCTGATACCCTGAATATCCTTCACGTTTGCGTCTCACTTTTACCTTCCCATATATTCCACCCTCCTTTATTCCGCCAGCTACAGTTATTGCTCTTCCGACTGTCATGCCATATTCAAGTATATATCGGGCAGGCAATGCAATCTCGCCTTCTATAAAAAAAGATTCATTTCGTTCAATACTAAAAATATCATCCGGCTGAAGCAACATGTCCTCTATTTCACTATCCTTGATAATGCCATTGTCAAGCTTCGCCTCTTTTATATCTAAATAGCCGGTGCTACCTTCCCGCTTACGCCTTATCTTTACCTTGCCGTGCAGACCATCTTTTCCAATACCGCCGGCTATCGTCAGGGCCCTTGAAACAGTCATCCCGCTTTCAAGTATATACTGACCGGCCTTCACAACTTCACCTTGAATAAAGAATGTTTCACTGCGCTCAATAAATAATATATCATCAGGCTGAAGCAGCATGTCCTCAATTTCACTATCTTTGATAATGCCATCGTCAAGCTTCGCCTCTTTTACATCTAAATAGCCGGTGCTACCTTCCTTCTTACGCCTTATCTTTACCTTGCCATGCATACCATTTTCTCCAATACCGCCGGCTATCGTCAGGGCCCTTGACACAGTAATCCCACCTTCAAGTATAAACTGCCCGGTCTTTGCAACTTGACCTTGAATAAAGAATGTTTCACTGCGCTCAACAAATAAAATATCATCAGGCTGAAGCAACATATCCTCTATTTTACTATCTGCTATTATGCCATCATTAATGCCTGCTTCTACTATTTTTTTATACTTGCCGTCGGTTTGCATTCTCCTCAGTTTTATCTTTCCGTATAACCCCTCGTTTTTTATACCTCCTGCCACTGATAGTGCCTGAATTATTGTCATATCCTTTTCAAAAGGAAGCATTCCATTTCTCGCCACTTCACCATGAACAAATATTCTTTTGCTCATGGCCAACGCCAGAGATACCGAAACAACTGGAAACTTCACATAACCGTCACTTAGCTTTTCTCTAATCTCTTCTTCGATTTGCGGCAGTGTTTTATCTTTAATATAAATAGTTCCTAAGTGAGGGAAAGCTATTGTGCCATCTATTGCCACTGTGACACGAACGCTTAGGTCTTTATGGCCAACTACAATAATCTCAATTTGATCGTTTATGCCAACTTTATAAAGTTCATCTTTAGAGGCGTCTACCTCATAAATAGAACCCAAAAAAGTGAATGTTACACATATGATTATAAAAAACAAAGAGAAACGTCTCACCGTATTATGCCTCCTTTATTTAATATTGAAATTTCGACATGTTACTACTTCGCCCCTATCCCAAATAATACAACCGGGATAGTCTTTAATAAAATCTTAACATCAAGCCCCAAAGACCATTTGTCGATATACTCAAGGTCTAGCTTCATCCATTCTTTGAAATCAGCAATTTCATTCCTGCCGCTGATCTGCCATAGACAGGTAATGCCTGGCCTCATGCTGAGCCGCCTTCTCTGCCAGTTATCGTAATTTTCAACTTCATGAGGCAGCGGCGGACGCGGTCCAACAAGACTCATATCGCCCTTTAAAACATTCCATAACTGCGGCATTTCGTCAATACTGTATTTCCTTAACCACTTACCTATAGTTGTCACCCTTGGGTCATTTGTCATTTTAAAGACCGGACCGCTCATTTCATTATATTTCTGCAAATCACTCAACTGAGATTCAGCATCTTTTATCATAGTCCGGAATTTATAGAACATAAACTTTCTTCCATACAGACCACATCTTAATTGTTTGTAGAAAACAGGGCCTTCTGATATTACCTTGACAATTACAGCAATGATTAAGAACACAGGCGCCAATATTACGAGAGCAATTCCAGATAAAATAAAATCAACTATGCGTTTGAAGAAAAGATGTCCCAATTTTTCCGGGGTACTTTCAAAAGCAAGTAATGGAAAACCATGGAGATCGGTCTGTTTTGCTCTTGAAAACTTAAGGTCGAATAAATTCACGGCAAGATGAACTTTCAACCCCGCGTTTTCACAAAACAGCATAATATCTTCGATCTTGTTCAGCCAGGAACGTGGTACAATAAACACGATCTCATCAATAATATTATCCTGAATCAACTGTGGGATGTCGTCTAATGTTCCAATTACTTCTTGACCATTTATTTTTTCCCCTTTCTTGACAATATCCATATCAATGAGTCCAACAATTCTTATATTCCATCCAGGATTGTTCTTTATTAGCTCTATAAAGGTTCTTGCCCGCTTCCCAGTCCCCACAATTATTATTCTTCTGAATACGATTAATGCGCTCTTAAAACTTTTATCCCTCTTACTTAGTATTCGGAAAATAAATACAAAGGCACTTTTCTCAAGACAAAGAAAAAGGGTTGCGACTGTAAATGTAAAACCTATTAATAGCCTGCTAATGTCCTCCTGCATTCGAAGTATGAATACATAACTTCCAAAAACAATAAATCCCACTACTGCTGCTTTAAGAATACTACCAAATGATTCGGGGATGCTCCTTAAACGAGATGATTTGTACATGCCAAAATATGATAACAAACCTACCCATATGAGAAGGAATATAGGTAAAAGCCCCATGTAAAGAGCATAATATTCAATAGGACGCAGATGCTCATCGTACAGATAGGGAGCCAAAAACGTTAATGGGGAAAAATTTGTAATCGCATTTCTTAGAAAATACCCAATAAAAAAAGAGCTGGTTACCATGCAAAGATCAATAACTATAAGTACTTTTTTTAATAGTCTGGTTTGTTCTTTTATCATGTCAGAATCCTGCAGTAAAACCTATATCTAATGAACCTCTATCGTATCCGCGAGTTTCATCAGTTGAATCTAATTTTGAATACGTATAACCCAATCTCCCTGCTATATTTGCCCCCTTTTTATTCTCCCAAAATTTGTAATCTAACCCAGCACTAGCTCCTGTAAGCGTATCCTTAATACCAGTCGAATCAAATGTACCTTGACCATAAAAACCGGAAAGAGAACCTCTAAGGTTTTCTAAAAATTGTTTACTTAAGTTACCCGTGATTAGCCAGTTATTGAAAAGTTCTTCTCTATCAGAAGATATTGAAATTTCTTTATTATATGAAATAGCTGCAACTGTTTTTTCATCTATTTCATCTGTGAATGATGCCCAGATAGAGATAGCATCATTGGAAGAAGTAAAGTTCATGCCTAAGTCTCCGCTAAAATAGATACGTTGGGTTATATATTTTCTCATGCCGACGGAAAAGGATTGGGTAGAGATATCTCCCCCGTTTTTATAACTGCTATTAGAAAGGCGGTATGACAGTGAAAAAGCAGTAGCTATACTCTGTATAAAAGTGGCATTAATGCCTATAGTATTATTATATGAATCTTGTGTCCCCACTTCAGAAAACCAATTTTGCCCATAAGAATAATTAGTGCCAATATTAACACGTTCACTAAACTCTCTAGTGTAATTAAAATTAATCGTATTGCTGTAAGAATTAAATCTTCCTGTATATCTACCAAATTCTCCCAAGAACTTATTACATTTAGGGTAAAGTTTGCCCACATCTCTACCAAAACGTTCTTCTAACTTCCTGCATTCAATAAGATCAGCATCTTCTGCAATAATACCAGGCACCTGGGTATGAGTAAAGTTATTATTTAAACTTATGTTGTCATATTCTGAAAATTCTTCTTGAAAACTAAAAACTATATTTTGATAGGAGTTTGCAACAGCAAGGGTCTTGGTTGGTATCTGCCAGCCAGCCAGTCCATTTAATCCAACAACTCTTCTTTTGCCTGAATATTGCATATCCAGGCCAAGCTCTGTCGTTGTCAAGAAACCTTCTATTTTATCCTCCCCTGTTGATGCAAATGTAATATTATTATTATAACCTTCGGCAATTCTGCCCAACAACTTTACATTTAATCCTCCTATTGGAGGAAATTCAATTTCATAAGCACTTGCAGATGTAATTGTAAGAAGAAAAACTGCAGAAACTTTTATGATAAATATGATTACAGGATGTCTGATGATCACTTTCTCATTTGTCTATATATTTTCAAATTTTACATCTTATCTGTAAATAATCACTCATTCCGCTTTTAATGTCCTGTATTAAAAAATAATTCGCTCGAATTTTTATTATCAGATAGAAAGCAACTTTTATCTACGTAACATATCTTGACAGAACAGTACGTTTAGGCTTTTTCAACATGCTCTGTTAATGAAAATATTGCTAACTTCCTTATTATTTCACATAATTGCCTTTTAGTATAACATAGCGTTATGTTAAAATAAACTTAATGCTCAGGGTCAAAATCTGCGGGATAAATAATCTTAATGATGCCTTTGCCGCCATTAATTACGGCGCTGATGCATTAGGTTTTGTGTTTTATCCTGAAAGTCCAAGGGCCATAATTCCCGATGAAGCAAAAAAGATAATCTCATCACTCCCCCCATTTATAACAACAATAGGTGTTTTTGTTGATAAATCTAAAAAAGAGCTTGAGAAAATTGCCTCTTATTCAGGGATAGATGTAATTCAGCTCCATGGATCTGAGCCTCCGGAATTCTGCGATTTCAGTAAGAAAGTCATTAAAGCAATAAGGGTAAAGGAACTTTCAGATATTGAACCTTTAAATCGTTATAAAAACATATCAGCATTTCTGCTTGATACATATTCACAAAATGTAATTGGCGGCACAGGGCATATTTTCAACTGGGAGATCGCAGTCGAAGCAAAAAGATTTGGCAGAATTATTCTTGCTGGAGGGTTAAATCCTGAAAATATTGAGGAAGCAGTAAAATTCGTTCAACCATATGCTGTTGATGTGGCTTCCGGCGTTGAAGGAACGAAAAAGGGAATAAAAGATCACAAAAAATTAAAATTATTCATTGAAAGAGCAAAAAATGCATCTTTAAAATATTATTCATGAACAACAGATTAGCTTTAAATGAATTCTCCTCAACCCAGCCATCTTTAAAGAAACCCGCGATTGAAAACATATTAGGTCTGCCATTTACAGAAAATAACAAAGTCAGGATTTTAAAAACCGGCAAAGAAACCTTCCAGACTATTCTTGACGCTGTATCATCTGCACAAAAAATCATCTGTATTGAATTTTATATTTTTAAAGATGATAACTCCGGCAGACAATTAGCTGAATTACTCAAAAAAAAAGCGAGGGAAGGCGTGAGTGTTTATTTACTTTATGACCATTTTGGGTCCTTCCTTACAGCCCGAAGTTTCTGGTCCAATTTAAAAAAAGAGGGCGTAAAAGTCAGGGTATCTCATCCGTTTAAATGGTCTTATCCCCGTAGATATATTTACCGTAACCACAAGAAACTCCTGATAATTGACGGTCAAATAGCATTTACCGGCGGATTTAATATTGCAGATGAATATCATGGCTATTTTAAAAAAAGAAAGACCGTCTGGCGCGATACAGGCATTTATCTCGAAGGGCTGATAGCCTCCACATTACTCAATATCTTCAGTAAAAGCTGGAGGACATGGAAGGGTGAACTTATTAATCTGCATATCAAACATAAACCAGTAAATGATGGCGTGCCTGTTATTCCTATTTTTGCAACTTCAGGAAGGGCCAGAAGAAAGATGAGAAAATTACTTCTTTATAGCATAAGGAATGCAAAAGAAAGTATTTTTTTAACAACAGCCTATTTCGTTCCGGGCAGAAGGATCTTAAGGGCCTTGATAAACGCAGTTCAAAGAAGCGTTAAAGTTAAACTGCTTCTTCCCGGAGAATCTGATGTCATCCCCGTTTTTTATGCCAGCAGAAGTTATTACAAACGGTTATTAAAAGCAGGGGTTGAAATATATAATTATCAAGGCGCTGTACTTCATGCAAAGACTGCTGTATTTGACGGGTGCTGGAGCATCGTAGGCTCAGCAAATCTTGATTTTCAATCCTTACGCCGGAATGATGAAAGTAATGTTGGGGTTTTTGATAATAATTTCAGCAGAGACATGATAGAAGTATTTTACAAGGATTTAGAGAATTCAGTTAAAATTGATGCACAAATATGGCAGAACCGCCCTTTTTACCAAAAATTTCTTGAAAAGTTCTTTTTTGCCATAATGAAAAAACTGTGATTATTTGCATTATTTTATTTTGTGCGTTATACAACTGCAATAACCGCTGACTTAATCTGCCTTTTCTATTGTTATTACATTGTGCTGTGATATAATATTGACTTGCAATTTTTTAATTAATTTTAATTGATTAATTCTTAAAGGAAATAATGAATATCTTATTAAAGAAAGTTCCTGACAGTAAAGGCCATTTTGGTATTTACGGCGGCAGGTTTGTGCCGGAAACCCTTATGCCGGCCCTTATTGAGCTTGAGAAGGCCTATAAAAAATATATAAAAGACAAGTCCTTTCTCAAGCAACTGGCTTCACTGCAAAAAGATTACATAGGAAGGCCCACCCCTCTGTATTTTGCTGAAACTCTCTCAGAAAATCTCGGCGGGGCAGCGATCTATCTGAAAAGAGAAGACTTATGCCACACAGGCGCTCACAAAATCAACAACGCAATAGCGCAGGCTTTGCTTGCAAAGAGGATAGGGAAAAAGAGAATAATAGCTGAGACCGGCGCAGGTCAGCACGGAGTCGCTACAGCAACAGGCGCCGCACTTACCGGTCTTGAATGTGAAATATATATGGGCAGCGAAGATATCAGGCGTCAGTCTTTGAATGTGTTCAGGATGCGGCTTCTCGGCGCAAAGGTTACTGAGGTAAATATCGGCTCTAAGACATTAAAAGATGCGATCAACGAAGCATTAAGGGATTGGACCACGAATGTTAAGAATACTCACTATGTGCTGGGAACGGTTTTTGGCCCTCACCCTTATCCTGTCATGGTCAGAGATTTCCAGTCTGTGATAGGCAATGAGGCGCGAAAGCAGATATTGAAGTCAAGAAAGAAACTGCCGGACTGTCTGATTGCCTGTGTAGGAGGTGGCAGCAATTCCATTGGCCTTTTTTATGCATTTATCAAAGACAATATTAGAATGATCGGAGTTGAGGCAGGAGGTCATGGTATTGCTTCCGGTGAACATGCCGCACGTTTTGCAGGCGGCTCTCTCGGGGTTTTTCAGGGATGTAAAAGCTATCTTTTACAAAATGACGACGGTAACATCCTGAGCACACATTCAGTTTCAGCAGGACTGGACTATGCATCGGTAGGGCCGGAGCACTGCTTTCTCCGGGATATGAAAAAGATCGAATATACATATGCTACTGACGATGAAGCATTAAAGGCTTTTGAATTATTAAGCAGGACAGAAGGTATTATCCCGGCGCTTGAATCTGCGCATGCCATAGCTGAAGCTGTAAAGGTAGCTCCGGCTATGGCAAAAGATTCCGTTATAATTGTTAATCTCTCGGGCAGAGGGGATAAAGATGTGCAGGAAGTAGCGAGGATTAAGGGGATCTCCTTTTAAAAATTTCAAATCAGAAAAAGATGAGTAACATAGAAAACACCTTCAAAAAACTAAAACAAACAGGCAGGAAAGCCCTTATTCCTTACATAATGGCAGGAGACCCATCGCTTGACGCTACAAAGCAGTTTGTCTCCGAACTGGAAGAAGCAGGAGCAGATATCATTGAGCTCGGCGTTCCTTTCAGTGATCCGCTTGCTGACGGGCCTGTAATACAGAGGGCGCATGAGCGAGCTTTGCAAAAGGGTGTCACCCTGAAAAAAGTTATTGCACTTGTAAAAGAGATACGACAAAGCTCACATATCCCCCTAATTCTCATGACTTATTACAATCCGGTTTTTAAATTCGGGGTAGAAACCTTTATCAAAGAAGCGGCCGACTCAGGTGTTGACGGGGTGATAATCCCGGATTTGATACCTGATGAAGCACATGATTTTATTTCCGTTGCACGAAAACATAAAATTGATACGATTTTTCTCCTTGCTCCTACAAGCACACTGGAAAGGATAAAGAGAGTTGTGAAAGTTTCAACCGGCTTTATATATTATGTATCCATCACAGGAATAACCGGCGCAAAACTTGCAATCGGTGACCCGATGAAGGACACATTGAGATCAATAAAGAGCAATACGAACAAGCCGGTAGCGGTTGGTTTTGGAATCTCAAATCCTGAAGAAGCCGCAGAGATATCAAAACTTGCTGACGGTGTCATCGTCGGAAGCGCAATCGTCAGGCTGATCGCTGAAGGAAAAGATATAAAAGATTTTGTGAAAAAAATAAAGGAAATGCTTCAAGTATCATAAGTGCATAAGTAGAAAAAACCATTTTGTCATACCGGACAAGCCGGAATGACAGACAGCCACTAACAACTAATCACTGTATTTAAAAATGGCCTGGTTTAAAAAAGAAAAAATAGCTATAACCAAAAAAGTTAAGGTCCCGGAGGGCCTTTGGGTAAAGTGCAATTCCTGCAAGGAGATCATATACCGCAAGGAAGTTGATAAGAACCTTAAGGTATGTCCTAAATGCAATTATCACTTCAGGATCTCTGCGATGGAACGCATATCTCTCCTTATAGACGAAAACAGCTTCGTTGAAATAGGCGAAAACCTTGTATCAAAAGACCCGTTAAATTTTAAAGACCATACAACATATAAAGACAGGCTTGGCGAGTATCAGAAAAAGACAGGCAGCAGGGACGCTGTACTCACCGGCACTGCGTTAATAGGCAATCATACAGTGATGCTCGTGGTCCTTAACTTTGAATTCATGGGCGGAAGCATGGGTTCGGTTGTGGGCGAAAAATTTGTAATGGCAGCAGAAAAAGCAGCTGAATATGGACTGCCGTTGATATCGGTTGCCTCTTCCGGCGGGGCCAGGATGCACGAAGGGATTATTTCTCTCATGCAGATGGCAAAAACCTCTGCATCAATAGCAAGGTTCAAAAAAATAAGAAAGCCCTATATATCAATACTTGCCGACCCAACCTTCGGAGGGGTGTCGGCAAGCTTTGCAATGCTCGGGGACATTATCATCGCTGAACCAAAGAGTCTTATCGGTTTTGCAGGGCCCAGGGTTATTGAGCAGACGATAAAACAGCAGCTTCCCGAGAACTTTCAGACAGCGGAATTCTTGATCCAGCATGGGATGATCGATATGATCGTCAGCAGAAAAGAACTGAAGCAAACTCTTATAAAAATATTATCTCTTACTACAGGGAATGAAAACTCTGATTAGAAGACACTGTCGTCATTCCCGCATGTCTTTAGCGGGAATCCAGTAGTTCTTAGTCTCTGGATGCCCGATAAAAATCCTCGGGCATGACAGACAACGGCAAACAGTTTGTAAATACTATTTTGAGACTATTAATAACATCTTTATAATCCCTATATAATGATTAATACTTATTTCAAGAAATACGACTCAACTGTAAAATACCTCTACAGCCTCCAGAAACACGGCATAAAGCTGGGACTGGCAAATATTAGTGAACTGATGGATATCCTTGGAAATCCCCACAATTCCTTTTATTCAGTCCATGTCGCAGGGACTAACGGCAAAGGTTCAACATCATCAGCATTGGCCTCCATTCTCATGGAAAGCGGTTTTAAGGTCGGCCTGTTTACTTCTCCTCACCTTGTAAGTTTCACAGAAAGGATCCGCATAAATAATCTGCGCATAAGTGAATCAGAGGTCATTGAAGTTGCATCAAGAGTTCATGATTCCATGGCAGGCAGGGAGTTAAACCCTACATTTTTTGAATTTGTCACTGCGATGGCCTTTTATTATTTTGCACAAAACAAAGTCGAATGGGCTGTGATCGAAACAGGCATGGGGGGAAGGCTTGATGCTACAAATGTGATCCTTCCACAGGCGAGCATTATTACCAATATAAGTCTGGAGCACTGTGAATTCCTTGGCAGGAATATTTCTGACATCGCCTTTGAAAAAGCCGGGATCATTAAACCTGAAACCCCTGTTATAACCTCTTCAAAAATACCTGAAGCAGTTAACATGCTAAGGGACATCGCATTCAGCCGCAATTCAAAAATTCATGTATATGATAAAGACTTTAAAGGTACACTTCTTTTTATGGATGACAAACAGACAACTTTTGATTATCAAGGCAACAAGGATCTCAAAGACCTGAAAATATCCCTCTCAGGCAAGTATCAGCTCTATAACGCCTGTATGGCAATACGGGCTTGTGAGATATTGAGAGAGAAAGGATTTTCCATTTCAGACGATTCCATAAAGAGCGGCTTAATGAATGTAAGCATTGAAGGCCGTCTGGAATGGGTTTCAAAATCCCCTCCTGTTCTTGTTGACGGGGCTCATAATCCTGATGCTGCCCAGGCCTTATCGGATTCTGTAAAAACACTGTTTCCCGATAAAAAGATCATTCTTATTGCGGGAATAATGGATGATAAGGATATTAGAGGAATATTGGCCCCGCTTATCCGTATCTCCGAATCCATAATTCTTACAAAACCAAAATATGAACGGTCCGCTTTGCCTGAAAAACTATATAACCATGTAATGGATTTTAAAGATATTAACGCTCCGGTAATGATCGCCCCTTCTGTTAATGAGGCTTTAGAGCTGGCAAAAAAGCTTTGCCGGGAAGATAGCATAATCCTTGTAACAGGTTCTTTTTACACGGCAGGCGAAGTTAAAGAAATATTCGGCTGTTCCGGTGTCTTGTCGGATCTAAGGGAAGGATTCAGAGTTGGGAGTTAGGAGTTGAGAGTTACTAATAAATATTTAAACAAGGATATGCAATCTGTCATTTTATCTTCCGTTCTCCGAAGTGCCACAAAGAATGAATATCGGGAATATTTAACCCCCTCTGTCCCCCTTAAATTAAGGGGGATAAAAGGGGGTTATTCCGGACATTCATGTTTAGTAGTATTTCTCTTTCTCACTTTCCACTTCTTATTCCCTGCTTCTTTATTTGCCGAGGGACAGACAGATATCACCTCCGATAATCTGGAATATCTTTCCAGAGCCAAAACATATATAGCAAAAGGCTCTGTACTGCTAACTCTTGAAGATGCAACGTTAAAGGCAGATGAGATGCGCCTTGACAGCAGCACATCGGATGCCGTTGCCACAGGCCATGTTATCTACGAAGACCCGGAGTCTGTTATGACAGCCGATAAAATGGATCTGAATCTGAAGACAAAGCTTGGCACTGTTTATAACGGTTATATTTATTATAAGAGCCAGAATCTTCATATCCGCAGTGAAAACTTCAAAAAGGTCGGGGATAAGAGCTTCTATTTAGATAAAGCAACCCTCACATCATGTGATGGAGAAATTCCATCATGGCACATAGAAGGAAAAAACATAGCAACAACACAGCATGAAAGCCTGAGCGCATGGCATACCAAATTTTATATTAGGAACACCCCTGTTTTTTATACGCCATATTTCTGGACTCCTATCATAAAGGAACGCCAGACAGGACTGCTTATTCCATCATTTGGGTACACCAGTAAAAACGGCCAATACTATAAACAGGGATTTTTCCGGGCGATAAAGGAAAATCAGGACGCCACATTGTATCTTGATTACTACTCCGAGAAAAAATTGGCAGAAGGACTGGATTACAGGTATATTTTAACCCCGGAAACAAACGGCGAAATATGGATATATCACGCAAGAGACAATGAACCATCAAGAGACCTTTTTGAAATTAAATCCTATCATAATCTGAAACTGCAATATGATACATCCGCTTACCTTAAACTGCATGCAGTAAATGAATTTGATTATTACGAGGCTCTTGATTCAACGTCATACAAAAGATTTGGACTGTCATCATGGGAGTCAAATCCTTTCGGGTTTGCATCAGATGAAAGACTTCAGAAGTATCTCGAATCAGATCTTCATTTGTCAAAACTGTACAACGGTGGAAGGGCCTATCTTTTGGCTCAAGCACGACAGAGCATAGAAGGCGGTTCAGGAGGAATTCCTCAGAGTCTCCCTGAGATAGGTTTTATTGTCAACACGTTATCCTGGGGACCGTTTTCCTTTAACGCTGCGGCTAAAGCTGTCAATTTCTGGAGAAGGGAAGGGCAGGATGGGCTGAGGCTTGATCTTAATCCAAATTTTCACCTCAGTTACGGCAAGCTGATAAATATTACTCAAAAAGTCGGATTGAGGGAAACAGCTTACTTTCTGAATACCCCGGCAGTAAATAAATACAGGTCGCTCCTGGATCTCTCCACCACATTATCAACACGATTTTTCAGGAAATATCCTTCATTTGTTCACTTAATTGAGCCATCTCTGGAATATGCCTATATCCCACAGCATGAGACTGATAATATTCCCTTCTTTGATTCAACTGATTCCATCCAGCATACAAGCAGTTTTACTTATTCGCTTACAAACAGAATTTCAGGATTAAGTACGCCCAGGCTCGAAACAAGGTTCAGGCTCTCTCAGAGTTACAGTCTTCTTGATGCTGCAAAGCCCTTCTCTCCCGTACTCGCAGAAGCTGCCATATCAAGCGGTAATGTAAATTTTCATATAAATGCCTCGTATGATGTCCATGAAGGGGCCATAGCAGAGACTATTTCTTCATTTACCCTGAGGGGGAAAAAAGGCTATATCAGCTTTGGTAAAAATTTCAGAAGGTCTTCTTCTCTGAACCAGATCGTCCTTGAAGGAGGTCTTAACGATCCTATATCAATAAACAATAACACCATTCCGCTTGATCTGTCAGCTAAATTATGGTACGACCTGAATGGAAACGGCGTCCAGGAATTTAATTTAAAAACTGTATATACCTTCCAATGCTGGGGCTTAACGGCTTCATTCACAAAAAGGCCTTCGGAGTATCAGATCATGTTCGCAGTTGAACTTAAAGGACTCGGTACAATTGAATTAGGGAGGTTATAGTAACTTTCTCTTTGCCTCATTCCATAATATTTCCATTTCTTCAAGTGTCATATCCTTGAGTTTCCTGCCCTGCTGTGCGGCCTCCTGCTCGATATATCCAAATCTCTGATAAAATTTATTGATAGTTTTTTTCAGTGAATCCTCGGGATTGACATTCAGGAAATTCGCGATTCTCACAAGCACGAAAAAAATGTCTCCTAGCTCCTCCTCGATTTCCTTATATTCTTTTCTGTCTAAAGCCTCTTTTAGTTCTTTTATTTCTTCGTCAAGTTTAGCAAAGACATCTTCGATACGGTCCCAGTCAAAACCGACTTTTGTCGCCTTTTTTTGAATCTCGCTTGCCCTCAGCAGGGCCGGCATTGCTTTCGGTACCCCATCGACTGCAGAGGCATATATCTTTCCCTCATTCTTTTTATATTCCTGCCATCGTTCGATCACTTGTTCCGGAGTATTCAGACTCGTGCCGCCAAATACATGCGGATGCCTTCTGACCAGTTTTTCGCTGATGCCCTGAACAACATCATTAATATTGAACCTCCCCTCTTCACTTGACAGTTGGCTTTGAATGACTATCTGAAAAAGGAGGTCGCCGAGTTCTTCCTTTACAGCTTCCGGGCTGTCTTCATCAAGGGCGTCGATCAGCTCGTAGAATTCTTCCACAAGAAAAGGCTTAAGGCTTTCTCTTGTCTGCTCCCTGTCCCACGGACAGCCGTCAGGAGAGCGAAGTTTTGCAACGATATTTATCAATTCATCAAAACTCATATGGATGTAAGTATACAGTACACAGTTTACAGAATACAGCAGTAAAAAATATTGTTTACAGACGGCGCACAGCTCATCTTAATAAGCGTATGATGTGAGAGGAATCTGGTATAATGAACATTATTTCTTCCAGGAGGTGATTGTCTATGCAGAAAATCGTAACTTATTTTGAAAAACCAGGACCCGAAAATACAGGTCAATGTCTTGAGATCGCAAAGGAGGCGATCGATAAATTCAGCTATAAACATATTGTTATCGCAACAACCACGGGGGGCACAGGGCAACTCTTTGCGGAACGTTTAAGAGACAGCAATGTCAATGTAACAGTAATAACCCATTCACATGGTTTTAAAGCGCCCAACAGCAGCGAACTCAGCCAGGGATCAAGGGACCGGATACTCTCTTCCGGAGCAAAAATATATACAGGCACGATCCTTACTCACAGTCTTGAGACATCGTTAGCTGCTAAATTCAGCGGCGTCTACCCTACTCTTCTTATTGCACAAACTCTCCGAAGATTCGGCGAAGGGGTGAAGGTCTGCTGTGAAATAGTAATGATGGCAGCAGATGCAGGACTCATCCCCGAAGGAGAGGAAGTGCTCGCTGTTGCAGGCACCGGCTATGGCGCTGACACTGTAACAATATTAAGATCTGTGACATCCAAAAGATTTCTGGATCTGAAGGTCCTCGAGATCCTTGCCAAGCCGCAAGGATAGTTTGTGAAATATCCTGTCTTTTCACTTTTGGAAAAACATTAAAAATTAAAAGCCCCTTGATAAAATTCAAAGGGCTTTTAAAAAAACAGTCGACAGTAAGATGCTATAAATTATTTTTTCAGAATAGCATCGATAGCTTGTTTAAAGTCATCAACCGACCTGGATTGCATTCTTTTCCCATTGATAAACAGGGTAGGAGTACCTGCTACATCCGAACTCCTTCCAAGCCCCAAATCCTGCTGGATTATCTGATCGTATTTATTGCTTGCTAAATCGGATGAGAATTTTCCCACATTCAGGCCAAGCTGTTGTGCAAAATCCTTAAGCAATTGTTCGTTGATTTTGCCTAAATTTTGAAAAACAAAGTCATGCATTTCCCAGAATTTACCTTGTTCCTTCGCTGCCTCAGTTGCTTTTGCTGCAAGCATTGCATAATTATGGAAAGGCAATGGATAGTGTTTAAAGATAAGCTTCACCTCTTTAGGATAAGCCTTCTGTACTTCATTAAGAGTTGGTCCTAACTGAGCACAATACGGGCACTGAAAATCGGAAAATTCCACTATTGTGACAGGCGCATTTTTATTCCCTCTGGGAACAGAATGGGCTACCGGTAAGTTATAAACTTTGTTGAAATCGATGGCAGGCCTTCCCTGAGGCGCGGCCTGTACAGGGGCTGCAGCCTTCTTTTCGATCTCTGACAATTTTGCAAGCATCGCCTTCTGTATGTTCTGAATATCGGTGAGAGTATTTTTTGTATCTGCCTGAAGATTTTTAATCTCTGCCTGCGTGTTCTTTATTTCATTTAAGTCCTCTTTGGTAATACCGGGTTCCTTAATTTCTTTTACAGGCTCTTTTTGAGCACAACCTGCAATACCCAGCAGGACACATATAAACAACGACATAATTATTAATATTTTTTTCATATCCCTTTCTCCTTTTATTGTTTATTAATAGGACACTGAAGAACTTTGAGTATATTACAAAAGATCAAAGGAAATATACAGCAGGCCTGAATTTATTATCTTCATAAGTAAATTCATCTAAGAACATCCCCGAAGTCCCAAACAAGGTATACCCTATCCGAAAATAGTTCTCCCATCCCCTTATCAGCTTTTTCACTTTCTCCACTATATCTGTCAACTTAATCAACGTCAGGGGATTGGTTACTTTTCATATCTTCTCGTATACGACTTTCCTTGCTTTTCTCTTCTTGCCCAGACAACACATCGCAAATAGCAAATGTTCTGGGTCAAACTTAAAAGCAGCAGAGAAGTAAGGTTTCTAAATACTTTATCTCTTACCGCCGACTACTTTGAATTTTGCCCAGTATTGTTCCTCTTGAGGAATTCTAAAAATAAAGAGTATGCTGTCTACCCACTTAATAACCGTGTGAATTATTAATGACCCGTCATTAGATAGAAAAAACGTGTCGGTTATGTCTGCCGTCCCTCTGGTTGCTTCTCCTCTTGTCTCCAATGATTTTTGAATTACGGTGACTCTGTCCGCTGTGCATAAAATTTGTACCTTTTCTGAAGGATAATATTTTCGTTGAGTCAAAATACCACCCTGTGTAAAAAACTTAAAGGTTATTTCGTTGCCATCTCGATGCTCTACCCCTACATGCGTGATCTTCTTCTGATCGGAATTAGACACGTAAGGGCCTGCCATTATATCGAGAGAAAAAGGTCTCCCTCTTAAAGTAGCCGGTCCTTGTGGAGCAGCTTCACCCCATAATTGATATTCGCCCGTCAGATCAATACACCCGGATCCGTCTGCCGCCTGCTTTATTTGCCATATATTGGGTGGCATCACCGTCCCCTCCTTTGCTTCGATAATTGAGCAACTCGCAAGCAAAACAGAAAACATAACCGCAACTCTAAACATTAAACATGATTTTAGCCGCATCCACACTTTAGTTACCCTAATGTTCGACGCTACAATTAACAATCATCTGTCTTAAAATGGGGACACATCCCTGATTTTTTCTTCGACTATCCAATAAATATGGGATGTGTCCCCATTTATCTGGAGTAAATTATATCGTTTGTTTACCTTATGCAGTGTATCAAGAAAGACTTCACGGTCTCCGTCATCTCTGAAAACGAACTTCCTTTCATTACCCCTCAAAGTAACGTGATACACTGCCCCTTCATTCAATCCTTAAAGGTCTCGCCATGTCCTATCCTCTCAATTAGTTACCGCTATCTTGCCAAATTTTTCTCTTGAAAATTAACCCCGATTGCAAGATTCAAGAATTGACACTCTTCCTTCTTTCATTTTTGTCTCTTTTTAATTTAATTATACAAAATTGACCGTGGATTTCGCTAAATGTTGTGGGCTTTCGCTGTGTCCCCATTCCTTTTCATTGTCGTAAGTATATGATTTATTCGTTAACGGATTAAGAGTATCTGTAGTCGCGCCTGCGTTGTTCATGCACAACCTTTAGCCTCTATTTTGTCTCAAGTCGAGAACTGACCCCTTTGCTTCTTCATTCTTAAAAGAAAAGAGGTATTTAATATCGACAAGTTTCTCAATAAACAGTTGATACAGACCGGGCGAGCCTGAGGTATAACTGGAGCGCTTACGGGCAGAGCCAAACTGATGAATGCTCTTACGTACTATTCGTCTGCGGCACATACCGCAAAATGAGCATCATGGATCAGACGCCCTGCATCCTTTTTGGCTTGATTGGACGCCCGGTCTACCAACACCCTAAGCCCCCCTCTTTGGCAAAGACCAACAGTAGGTGCCTTAAGCAGGGGTTAGGGGAGTTACATATAAAGCGGTACACATGTTCTGCCCCTTACCCGATCCTGAAACTAACTGGGGAAGGTCCCGAAACTTCGGGATCATTACTTCTCTGTTTTGAATAGGACGGCACAAGAGCACGGATTATTTTCTAGGTCGCAGAGGAATGGGTAACGCCGCCTCTGCTGTCGTCAGATGTCCCGAATCATCGGGATCGACTGGCTATTGAACCTCTATAAGTGTTTGGCGCAGACATGTTT
>JAGVGM010000248.1 GCA_020057065.1 Thermodesulfovibrionia bacterium | reverse complement strand
TGATG
This sequence comes from Thermodesulfovibrionia bacterium, assembly GCA_020057065.1. GTDB lineage: Bacteria > Nitrospirota > Thermodesulfovibrionia > UBA6902 > UBA6902 > SURF-23. The sequence continues at coordinate 5,620 of JAGVGM010000248.1, read as the reverse complement.
AGAACCATTTCAGTGTGAATCCTGATGCAAAAATCACCTTCGACATGTTATCTGATACCGACAAAGAGGCACTGGATTTTGTTATTGAGAAATTCGGCAAGATGGGACAGTGGAAGTTGCGGGATTACACCCATAAATATCCTGAATGGTACCAATATAAAGACTTGTTTGAGAATAAATTAACGAGAAGAGAACGTATAGAGACTAAAGAGCTTTTATCTACATTAAAAGATGACCCCCTATCAATGCCTCGCAAACATGTCAAAGAGTCAGAAAAAATTCTGACAGGAAACTTTGACTGATTGTGGACTTCCCGCCGGATTGCGTTGCCAAAACTTTGTCAGGATTTTGTGTTTGCTATTTCAAGAACACAACTCATGACCTCGAAGCGCCACCTCACTATCATATAACGAGTGACGAGTGCCACTGGAGAACGTTAAAGAGCATGAAGACGATTTGGAAATCTCAAAGTACTGTATACTGCTAAACTGAAAAAGTGTCCTGTGGCACTCGGTCAACTCCAATGACTGGATACATTTCTTAAATTAAAAGCCTATGAACTCTCTATAAATGACCAAATATCGGAACAAAAAAAGTGGTCTATTGTTCGTATATGTTTTTTCAAGAGGTCATCTGTCTCCATATTCGGTCTAATATCACAATAATAAACCCCATCAAGCGGGTTCAATTTCACTGTAAATGTCTTGAAATGTCCGGGAAGGAATGTAGCACTAATTCCAAACTTATTTTCTCGTTTGCTGTTTTTTCTTTGCACATCATTCAGGAAAATAGCGATATGCGGGAGCATGGTATTTGTTAGTTTGCAATACAGGAATTTATCAAGAAATATTTTGTCAATTCTGTCTTTGCTTGAAGTTTTCACTGACCCTATAACCTTCAAATCGTCATTATTGTATAAGAGAAGGTCATGCTGATACTTCATTTGAAACTGAAGTTCATTGTTGAGATATATCGGAACTTGTACCGTTCCAGTTTTGCATTTGACACCTATTTCTTTAATCAACAGTTGGATAAACCTTTCAAAAAGATCTCCGTTAACCTTTCTGGCTACGTTGGATGCTCCGGCAGGCAAAGCGTCAAGAGCAGCGCCGATTGACTGTTGAACAGTGTAAATGCCTCGTTTTATTAATTCGCGGTTATGCGTATCATTTACGGGAATGTCTCTAACTGAGTGGAGGATTTTCAAAAAATCTTTTTCAATCTTTGAGACATCAGAAAATTTATACATCAGATTTGAATTGATTGGTCGTGTAATGTTGTTATTACCGTCTTTTTTGTACTGATAAAAACGATAGTGGTTCTCATTCTGAGATACAATGTCAGCTTGAAATCCGTCAGTGGCAAATTCTAAATAAATCTTGCAAAACTCGATATAATCTTTGAGAGTTAAGAACTTTCCCTTATTTGATACAATCTTGACTATTTTTGATAATGTCACCTGATAGACTCCCGCCTCTCTTGCACTTTTCTGTCATGTTCGATCCAATCTTCTATCGACATATTTTTAACGTGTTCAAGCCGTTCAATTGCCCATTCATTATACTCTGTGTTTATTTCACATCCTAACCAGTTACGGCTTAACTGTTCTGCTACAACAAGTGTAGTGCCTGAACCTGAAAAAGGATCAAGAACAATATCGCCTTTATTGGAGGATGCCAGAACAAATTTACGCACAAGTTCTTCAGGTTTTTGCGTGGGGTGAGGTGTTTTTTCTCCCATGCCGTTGCAAGTGGTTGGAATGTCTATAACGTCTTTGGGTTTTGCGCCTCTTGGGTGCGGCTTCCAATGTTCTCTATGCTCGCCATTCCCATATTGACTGGTTATAGCCTGTGGATGTAATGGATATTTTAAAGTATGCGCTCCGTATGGAATACGAATATCATCAATGTTCAGTTTACGTTTTGAAGATTTGCGAAAATGGATAATGCTTTCATGGGAGCGTCCCCAGTCGTTCCCAAGATTTGCTTTGTTTTTATAATGCCATATCAACCACCGACATGACTTAAAAAATTTTGAGGTTGGATGTTTGAGATCAGCCAATATCTCTGAAAATCCACAGACGTATAACGAGCCGTGCGGCTTTAAAATCCGGGCTGATGGCTCAATCCATTTTAATGACCACTCTATATAATGTTCTTGACTCTCAAAATTATCCCACTCTGCTTTATTGATGTTATACGGGGGATCAGCAAATATTAAATCTACACTTTCGTCTTCTAATGAATTTAGCCAAGCGATACTGTCTCCTTGATAAAGTTTCCCGTTCAGGTGTTCATAGTGTAGTCTAAAACCGGAACTTTCGGCTTGAATTTGATATGTTTTGCCAATGCTTATTTCTTCTTTTCTGAAAAGATAGTTTATCGTCTCTAATGCTTTCATGGCATTATTGTATAAAATCTATTTCTTATAGGCAAGCAATCAATAATAAGAGCTGCCAGCCAGTGATAACAACCTTTCATTCAAAATATCCATATGATACAATACCAAAACTTTAATTAACGCGAGGCAATTATGCTTTTCTCTAAATTCTTCATCCCAACATTGCGCGAGGCGCCTGCTGAGGCAGAGGCGATCAGCCATATACTTATGCTCCGTGCAGGTTATGTCAGGCAGCTTGCCGCCGGTCTCTACATATATCTTCCTCTTGCATGGAGGATTATGAACAGGATTCAGAAGATCATCCGGGAAGAGATGGATGCGATCGGGGCGCAGGAGATAAGCATGCCCGGACTCCATCCCGCCGACATATGGCAGAAAACAGGAAGATGGTCTGATATCGGGGACGAGATGTTCAGGCTTAAGGACAGAGGCGGCAGGGATATGTGCCTCGGAATGACGCATGAGGAGATCATCACGTGGCTTGCATCAATGGAGATCCGTTCATACAGACAACTACCCCAGATGTGGTATCAGATGCAGACGAAATTCAGGGATGAGGCGAGGCCGAAAAGCGGGATATTGAGAACACGCGAGTTCATCATGAAAGACAGCTACAGCTTTGACAGGGATGAGGAAGGTCTTGCAGTAAGTTATCAGAAACATGCAGAGGCGTATCATAAAATATACGAAAGATGCGGACTCAAATTTTATCAGGTGCAGAGCGATCCCGGAATGATGGGCGGGGCCACTGCTCATGAATTTATGGCGCCAAGTCCTGCCGGGGAAGACACGATCGTCCTTTGCAAAAAGTGCGGTTATGCTGCAAATACTGAACTGGCATTATCAGTTCCGCCCCCGCAGAGATTGAAAGGTAATGAAAATCCCCCCTCGCCCCCCTTTGTCAAAGGGGGGGACACACCACTGCCCCCTCTTGATAGAAGGGAAATAACTCCCCCTTTGGAAAAGGGGGATGTAGGGGGATTATTGGAAGAAGTCTCCACTCCCAATAAAAGGACGGTAACAGAGGTATCAGCATTTTTAAAGGCTGACCCGTCATGTTTTATCAAAAGTCTCCTTTTGATCGGCAGGGACGGTCCTTTCCTTGCGCTTGTGAGAGGAGACCAGGAGCTTCATGAAAAAAAGCTTGTAAAAATTATCGGGGAATTCAGGGCAGCACAGAAAGATGAAGTAAAGAATATCCTCGGCGTCGGAGCAGGTTTCATAGGCCCTCATAACAATACCCTCAAAAAGATTGCCGACATTTCACTGAAAGAAGGGATCTACATATCTGGCGCAAATAAAGAAGGGTTTCATACAAAAGGTATAAAGCCGAACGTTCATTTCGAGGCTGAATGGCATGACATTCATGTTGCAAAGGAAGGCGATATGTGTGCAAAATGCGGCGCTGAGATAATGCTTGAAAAAGCAATAGAGATAGGGAATATCTTTCAGCTTGGCACTAAATATTCGCAACCGCTCAAGGCAGTGTTCCTTGATGAAAACGGTGTGGAAAAACCAATAATAATGGGTAGTTATGGCATTGGACCTGCACGTATTGCAGCAGCCGCTGTTGAACAGAATAATGACAAAGACGGAATTATCTGGCCCCAGAGCATAGCCCCATTTGATGTTGAGATCATCCCGCTTGATATGGGTGATAAAGAAATACAGGATACCGCTGAGATTATATACAGTGATCTGTCCGGCGAGGGATTGGAAATACTTATGGATGACAGGGATGAACGTCCCGGCATAAAATTCAAGGACGCTGATTTAATTGGCATTCCTTATCAGATAATCATCGGTAAAAAGGGCTTGAAAGAAGGGATTGTAGAGCTAAAGTCGAGAAGGACAAAACAGGCAGAGCGGGTTGCTCCTTCCGCTGTGGTGAAGAGGATAAAAGCATTATACGGAAATTTGTAAGGGCGGGTTTGAAACCCGCCCCCTACATTTTAAACCCCCTTTGATTTATAAATTCCATAAATATAATTATTGACTTATTGACAAATTATTACCGCTATGTTAATTTTTTCAGACTTTATCTTGAATGATTCTTCAATTTCTTTACTTTAAGTAGGAGCTTAAATGTTAGAACTAAACAAGTGGTTTTTTGCCCAGCTTGCCAATTTTCTATTATTGCTAATGCTCCTGAACATTATTTTATTTAAGCCCCTTCTTCGTATTTTCAAGGAACGGGATGCAGGCATTAACGGCGCTCTCGATTCCGCCAAAGCAATGGATAAAGAAAAAGACGGTATAATGGCACAGATTGACGCAAAGCTGTCAGATGGCAGGACCAGGGCAAAGACGGTTTTTGAAGACTTAAGCAAGCAGGGCATAGAGATACAAAAACAGGCGCTCACCACAGCGCAAAATGAAGCTGCAGGATTAAATAAAAGTGCGAAGGATGAACTTGGGTCAGCAGTAGAAAAGGCAAGGGCTTCATTGAAATCCGATGTAGAATCCTTCTCAAAACAGATTGTAGAAAAATTGGTAAAAGCATGAGACAATAGCAATCAGCAATCAGCAATCAGCGGTCAGGAAAAAGAAGCAGTTAGTTTTTTTCTGCTTACTGCTTACCGCTTACTGCTTACTACCCTTTACAGGAGTCTTTGCAGCAGAAGAAGGCGGGGAGCATGTTGCTTTTACATGGAAGGACTGGTTCTGGCCGGTCATAAATTTTGCATTTCTTTTTTCCATTCTTGTTTTCTTTGCGCGTAAACCTTTTGCAGAGTATTTCAAGAACCGCACGGAGCTTATTGAAAAGTCCCTTAAGGAAGCAACAGAGGCGAAAGAGCTTGCACAAAAGACGCTTAATGAAGTCAGAGAACGGCTTAAAAACACAGACAGTGAGATAGGGCAGATAATCGAATCCGCAAAAAAAGCCGGTGAAAAGGAAAAAGAAACGATCATCGCAGATGGGGAAAGATTAAAAGCGAATATACTGGAACAGGCAAAGGCGAATATTGATTTTGAGCTGCAAAAGGCAAAAGAGAAGATAAAATCCGAGGCCGCCATGATGGCGCTGGAACTGGCAGAGAAACAGATAAAAGAAAAACTCGGACAGAAAGAACAGGAAGCTTTAATAGATGACTATATTAAAAGACTTGAGGCAAAAAATTGAACAAGAACCAGATCGCAAAAAAATACAGCAAGGCGCTGCTTGGCAGGGTTGAAATCGCCAGGATACCTTCTGTTATAGAAGAACTGAAGGCGTTCT
>JAGVGM010000101.1 GCA_020057065.1 Thermodesulfovibrionia bacterium | reverse complement strand
TGGTTTCTTAACCTTGTGGGTGATATTTTATATCGCCACAAACCTTTTAACCAGAAGGGGTTTTTCTTTTTTGCCCGGTTCTAAATCTGTTTTAGGGTATTTAAAATTTAATCAATTATCTTGTTGACAATAATTGATGATTCTGTTATAAATTAAGCGTTCATAATATAACTTTAATTAAATTAATTTTATGAAAAAAAGAGCCTTCGATAGATATCCCGCAAACCAGAATGTAAGATTATATTTTGAAAACAATATTAGCACCGGCACTCTGTTAAATATCTCCAAGAGCGGCATGTTTGTAAATACAAGAACCTGTCTTCCACTGAAAACTAAATTGGAGATCCACTTGCCGATCGGTGAAGATATTTTGAAAGTCCCTGTTAAAGTCGCCAGGTTATCAAGAAAAGATGATATTTATGACGGTATAGGCACTGAGCTGCTGGAGTCTTCTGCAAAATATCTGGAATTTGTTGATGATCAAACCAGGATTGTTAAGACAACAGAAAAAAAGATAAAAACTTTTGTATGTTCTGTCTGCGACCATATAACCTTCGACACAGCACCGATAACTTGCCCTTTTTGTTCCGGATCAATCGATAATTTCCATGATAATTCCGGTGCATTAAATATACCAGAAAAAATCGATACCCTTACAGAATTTGAGAAAAAACATTTCCCTTTAATAATTCTCTCCAGAGAATATGGCCCTGCCCAGGATTTTAAACATTTGGATGTCCATGTCAAGGTTGGAGCAATTCAGCATAAGATGGATGTTGAAGACCATATCTCTTTCATAGATTTCTATTTTAACGATATGCACCTCCCTAAAAAATGCATTGCAAGGATCAATCTGAACTGCAATATATTAAACCCTGAGGCGACCCTCAGGTTCCGTGATGTAAATCCCGGCATACTGACAATTATAAGCAATTGTAACACCCACGGAAGCTGGCTCTCTGAGACTACAATATAACCGGCCTTTTTTTGCAGTCCTGCCGCAGAATGGTTCTTCCTATACGGAGACGGCATAATATATCTTGTCACTTGTAGCCCTTAATTTTAACATTCCATTATCAATATGATGAGTAGTTAGTATCGGTAGATGATTATTTAATACCCTATGAAATCATCGTTTCGTTATAACTTTACTTATTCTCTATACTTCGCATATATCAATAAATCAAAAACTTTATATAGCAAAGGTTGTTTGCAAATTAATATCCAATTGTAGGGGCGGGTTTCAAACCCGCCCTTGCTATATATGGTATAATGCTGTCCATATTTTCTGAGGGGACATGCTTCAATGAAATACAATCCGGAAATTCATTGCCGGCATTCTATCCGATTGCAGGGATATGATTATTCAAATCAATGTGCTTATTTTGTAACGATATGTTCGTGGAGCAGGGAAAATATTCTTGGCGATGTGCTTGATTCGGTAATGCAGTTAACCAGCTTTGGTGAGATAGCAATGAAATGTTGGCAGGATTTGCCGGATCATTATAGAAATATTGAAACGGTTATCACATTCCTTCATCTTATTGACAAGCAGGTAAAAGCAAGAATGATCAATAGTTATTCAATTGATGATATACGAATGAAATCCACTGATCCTCATTCATCTTGGTTATTTAATTTTACTTAATATCTCTTCAGTGATCTGCATGAATATCTTTCTGTAATTATATGCGTCATCGTTCTTAAAGTAAGGAATAATTCCCATCACAGGCACGCCTCCCGATCTTTCGATCACTTCAGGATTTGTCTGCACCGAGGCATCATTTTTTGTTTTAGAGGAACAATTAATTATAACACCAAGCACATTAATTCCTCTGCTCTTTGCAACCTCTAAAGTAAGCAGGGTATGATTGAGTGTGCCAAGCCCCGGTCTTGCTACTACCAATATCGGCAGGTTCAGGTCTTTAATAAGATCAATGAAAAAATATTTTCTGTAAACGGGAACCATTATCCCGCCCGCCCCTTCGACAATTGTCAGGTCATACTTATTCGATAATTTCCTGTAAGCAGAAATTATTTTTTCCCTGCTGATTATTGTCCCTTCAAGCTCTGCCGCAACTGCCGGCGCAAGAGATTGTCTGAATCTGTAAGGGTTGATCAGATCTATCGGCTCATTTATCTCAGTGACTTTAATAAGATTAAACGTGTCTTCAGGAATAAGCTTGCCCTTCTGAACTTTGCAACCTGTTTCTACCGGCTTCATGGGACAGACTTTCAATCCCATTTCATTAAATGCCCTCAGCAGTCCAATTGTTACAAAAGTCTTCCCGACTCCCGTGTCAGTGCCTGTTATGAAAATACCTTTGTGCATAATATTTTTCTCCGTCATTTAGCACCACTAATCTCAACTCGTTTACTCCATCCCCCACCATACTTTTGCAATGCAGGTCTTTTGAACTTTCAATTTTACCTTCTTCTCAAGGATTCCCTCTATGTCCTCAAACTTTTTTTAATATTGTTATCAGTGTCACAGGGGTTATCTCCTGTTGCACATTATCATTCTTGCAAGTATCTTCCGCGATGCCGGTTTCAAGCAGATCAATTTCAATTTTAAACTTAATACGTTCAAGCTTCTTGATTATTTGATTTAAGATTAAATGCGAGACATCCTGATGTTCGTTAATCATGTAGTCCCCTTGAACGCTATCTAATAGAAATCGTTGCTTCTATACGATTTAATAATTTCTTTTCTAAATCTTCAGAGTCTGTCCATTTTATATGAGAATATTGGCGTGTATCAAATTGTTCTTTAATCTTTTCGAAATCGGTATCTCTGCACGTGAAAACAACTGGTATTCCTAACCCCTTTGCATATCCAGCTTCAAAATATACATTATTACGGTGGCCTGTAAAATCAGCTATCATAAAGGCACTTTTTCTTATTTCAGCAATAATTTTGTCGCATATCTTATCATTATGCTCAAAGTCCTTTACTACAAAAGGAATATGTCCGGTTTTTTTTAAAGCAAGTTTTGCACCTACCTCAAAAGGCACCATCGAATTATCTTTAGGAAACCACATTGCAATAAAACATTGATCAGACTTACGATTTATTTTCTTTATCTCTGATATTCGTTTCCAGCCTTCCAATGAAAGTCTATATTTGTCTTTTTCCGTCTCTATATAATTCAATTCTATTAATTTGGCGAGTAGAAATCTGAATTCTTCAATATTTTTAGCATAAGCGATTGCATACTCAACATCCATAATTTCAATTAGTTTTCCCTTATAAGTAGTTTGTTTGTATAGATACATCAGAATTTTATCCATTTGTTCAAATAAATCAGAAGGGACACTGACATGAGGAATTAAATCATCGATTACGGACTGGGTTATCTCAAATGGTTCAAAATGTTCGTCTGTATATTCTCGTATCAATCCAGACAATATAAATTTTTTATTTTGAAAATCATTTTTCGATAAAAGTTGAATTATCTCTTTGTGGATTACATATTGGCCGCAATTTCTGCAAGTAATAATAATATTCAAACCCGATTCTTGGTAATCCTTAACATTTTCGAATTTTAAATCACATAAAAAGCAATTTGTTGTATCCAAAAATACTCCTCAGTAATCTACATTGTATATATTTAAAAACTTAAAGCCCAAAAGTTGCTTTTAAGGCATGATCCACAGCTTCATGAGAGGGCAATATCCCCAGCACTTTATCAATTTCTTTAAATCTGACTGTGGCAAGATTATCCGTCATTATTACTGAATCCGTGCGTATGCCAGCGGATTTCCCTTGTTCCGAATCTTTATCAATGCGTAAGCGGCTTGGATGTCCCTCTCTATTTAAATTGCTTGTTATCATAGCCACGATAACCTGATCCATTCCGGTATTCAGATTGTCTGACTGCACAACTAAGGCGGGACGGCGTTTTGCCGTTATCAAGTCCGAATTGGGGAATAGGACTAAAACAACCGTGCCTTTATTATACTCTGTCATAAAGCTCCATCCCTGGTGCGTTCCAGTCATCTTCAAATGTCTGCAACCTGCCTCTCAAATCTTGTGCATCTTCCTTTGATATACCTCGTGATTGAAGGTCTATTGATTCGCCATTCTCGATAAACGTAACAAGAACGTCACATTCTTCTACCTGAGGCTTTTCGTAAAGTTCTAATTTACCTTGACTGTAATGTCCCTTAACGGTTTTTAGCATCATTTACCTCCTGGTTTTATCATTTACTTATTATATCAAACATCGTTATTCATTATCCTCACAATCAAGTTCAACAAACATTTCCTTGTTCCAAGTTGCCCCTGTACCGGCAGGTATAAGCCTGCCCATGATTATATTTTCCCTTAATCCTCTTAGTTTGTCTATTGCTCCAAACATAGCTGCCGTTGTAAGCACCTTTGTTGTGTCCTGAGATGATGCAGCCGAAATCCAGCTATCCGTTGATAATGCAACATCTGTAATACTCAACAGTATAGGCCATTCCAAAGCAGGTTTGCCTTTCTTTTTTATTACTCTTCTATTTTCTTCCGCAAGCACTGATATATCCACAATCTGACCGTTCATGAAATCTGTGTCGCCCCCATCTGCAATTCCTACCTTTTTTATCATTTTCCGGATGATAACTTCTATATGCTTATCATTGATTGAGACTCCTTGCAATCTGTAGACCTTTTGCACTTCGTCTACTATGTATTTTTGAAGTTCATGAGGTCCGAGTATGTTCATTATGTCATGTGGATTGATTTGACCATCACTTACTTTCTCCTGAAAACCCATCTAAGATAAAAGAGGTTGTACGCTATTATCGCCGCACCGACGATCACAGTGAAATAATCGAAGACAGTCTTAGGCCACATATTCTCCATGAGTATCTTTGCTGATACTATTATCATCAGCATCACCGGAAAGGCAACGTAATAGAGAGGTCCTACGGTCCTGAGATACAATGGCCGCTTTTCATTCACTCCAGTCTTATAAACCCCTTGAGAACTGAGATAAGCCTTTCCTTCACGCGTAACGTAATCATCACCCATGACAGTGCAAATCTGTTCTTCAAGGTTTGAAATATATGTATACTGCCGGTCAACCAGGATGGACTTTTGATAGTACTGGATCACAAGATACAGCAGGACAAACCAGATGGCTGATCCGATGGCTGAGAAGTCAACAGGCGAGAATGGTTGTTTTTCATTTCCCAGATTTTTAGATAGATAAGCATTAATCAGTTGAGACAATAGGCCGGGCCTGTAAGTGTCGAGTGCCATGAGTGCAATCAGGATCAACGTAAAAGAAAAAAGGCGATTGCGTGTCTTCCAATGATAGAGAATATTATCGTAGGTCTCTTTATGATGACTTAATAGAAGTTCCGCTCGTTTGTCCTCACTTATCGCCATGTTTTCCCTCCAGTAATTCTTCAATATCCTTCACATCCTTATCCCGCCGGTGATAGCCCATCGCATTTATCATCTCTTTTGCAATAGCATGATGTTCCCGCGCTTTGGCTTTTTCGTCCATAGCAAGATAGAGCCTTGCGTATCCGAGATGGCAGTCTGCCTCGTAGAGTTTCATCTCACTACGTGTGGCGATGGTCATGGCCTCGTCGAGGTCGTGTTTGGATTTAGGAAAATCTTTTTTGATGCAGTACAGTTCAGCGCGGGCGAGAAGACCACGAGCAATAAATTCCTGAGTACTTGCCTTGCGGAACCCATCCACGGCTTTGTTTAGATGCTTCTCAGCTTCTGAATAATCTTTACCGCCTTCCTTTACAGCTTTAAGCAGATGGGCGCGGCCGATGGAAAGATTGTCAAGGGCGATGTCGAGAAGCCAGTTATTATCTGTTGCGATTTCAATTGTCTTTCCAGCCCTCTATACTTCCTGATAATTCCCACTCCCAAGGAGAAAGTCGCAGTATCGATAACCCCAAGCAGAATACAGCATGGGATAGTTAGGTTGATCTTCCTTCTGCATTTTCTCAGAAAGTACAAAAAGCTCTTCCACCTCATCCTGCTTCCCCGCTTGGGAAAGGGCGTCGGCAAGGGTGCAGCGCTTGATTATTTTTTGACCAGCATCGCCGCTTTTATCCGCCAGTTCAACAGACTTTTCCCCAAATCGTCGTGCTCGTTCTATTTCACCCATAATGAGATAAAGCTCGCTCAAGTTACCGGCACCGATAGCGGCTTCCGCCCAAACTTCCAATTCAGTGATACAATCTATAGCCGCCTCCGATGGAGGCACTGCCTCTTTGAGTCTGCCAAGGGACCGTAGATCAAAACCTGCGACACTCAAACAGAATGCCTTGGTCCGCTCACTCAAGGAAGGGTGGGAAACTCGCCATGGTGTTTCAAAGAAATGAGACAATGCAAAAAGTTCAGCTCCGATAGCGCCGAGCTTGACATAACAATAGTTTTCTCTGTAGCGCCTGATACGCGGTTGGAAGACTTCATACATTGCATCTTGATGCCTTACGGCAGCACATCCATGCTCCACGGCTAAGAATAACGGCGACATTTCTTCAATGGTCTCCGGCAATTCAGGCGCCTGCTTCTTGAAGTACTCATAAAGCCTGCTGTGCGCCTCTCTCCAGGCATCGGGGAAGGCTGTCTTTAACTGCTCCCAAAAGTGCTCCCTTACAAGCGGGTGCGCGTCAAGCTTTCCTTTATCATGCCTGCCTTCTTCTGCGATGAGTTTCAGTCTCCGTAATTTGGAAAGCAGGTCTTTTTGTCCCGCCTGGGTCAATCTCTTGAAATGCCATGTAAGGTTTGGGATTATCTTCTTATTTAGAAGAGCGTTTATCGCCTTCTGCTCCACAGGTCTGTCAAAAAGGCCCAGCATCATCAAAAGCTCCACTTCAGGCCCTTCTCCGAAACGTTTCTCAAATGCAGCCATTACCCTGCGAGGGTGCCTTCCTTTATCTTCAGAAATATGTTCAAGGCCGGGGATTTTGGAGGCATGGCCGATCCTGTGCCCCTCTTCTTCATAAAGATAGCTTCCGAGAAGGCGAAGCGCTAATGCGTGGTTACAGAAGGAGATGGAGGCGTCTTCCAATTCCTTGTCCGTACCGCGCACACCCGCAGTCCTCAGCAATGCCCTGCCTGCCTCTGGTGTTATCTGCTCAAGGTTTTTCTGCACTACGTGTTCATTAAGTTCTTTCAGCTCCGATACTTCTTCCCGTGTGGTGATTATGAGAAGGCCCGGGTTTTCCCTGCTCAGTTCATTGACCAGCACGGAAAGGGCAGGATCCTTTATCTTTCCCTTTTCAAAGTCATGCACTGATTGGAGAGGTTCGAGACCGTCGAGGATAAAAAGGGTCTTATCCTTTCTGACAAGGTCTGCAAGCCTCTGTCCCTTGTCCCACGGTGAGCCTTCCTTGGGATAAGTATCTCCGAACCATTTCAGCGCCTCGGCGATAAACAGGTCTGCTGATGTGGCTCGTTCACCCGTGCCCTGGCTGTAAAAGGACCAGACATAAACCCTCTGCGCACCCCGATAGTTGTCAACCCTCATGGATTCGAGCCATTTATTTATCAGAGTGGATTTGCCAACCCCGCCCCAGGCAACAAAGCTGATTGCATTGCGATTATGTTTGTCCCATGCCTCGTCGAGAAGCTCCATTTCCTTCTGCCTCCCAAACAACTCCGCGCCAGTGACAGGGAGACGGTCAATGGAAATTCTGTTTTCAGGGAGGATTGCCCACTTGGTTGTTGATAAAGGCTCTCGAAGCATGAAAGAGGTGTCTTGAATCTTGCGAAGTACAAGCCCCGCTGTTTGCATAAAGGGTGTGTCCCAATTATCCTTAAAATCTACGTCTACCGACTTCCCTTTTCCGGGAAGCATCTGAATAGCTTTAATCCACGGAACCGCCTCCCATAAACATGGCCGAATAAGAATGGGAATAATAATCATTCCTCGCTGTCTTTGTTCTTGTAGGAAATGCGGTACTTCCTCTTTAAGCACAAAATCCGACGAAAGAAAGTCTGCAGTGACGAGCAATATGGCTATAGATGACGACTTCATGGCTTTCTTGATCTCTTCAAACCATATATCTCCACCGTCTATGCGACTGTCTTCCCAGATATCGAGGAGTTTTTGCTTTTTAAGAAGATCAAGATGGGGGAGAAGACGATCCAACCATTCTCTATCTTTACTGCTATAGCTGATAAAGACCGTCGGCTTGTCTTTTGAAACCTTGTCAGGATCGGAGATATCGCTGTCAGCCATAATTACTCCCTCAGCCTTTTCTTTTATTAAAGAATAGAGTCCGCTTGGCAGTTATTATACTCCAAACCGTCTTAATAACTGAAATGAAATTTACTTTCGAGGCCTACAGCTTTTGTTTAAGAAAAAGGGGGGTAACGTTGAATAAAATTTTTTTGGGCAGGGGGCACCCCCCCTTATAATATCCTTGAATCCAGATTAAAAACCTGACCTGTTATTCCTGTCGTTCCGGCAAGATAGCAGATAAACTCAGCAACATTATCAGGGTTAGAGAATTCTTTTACAAGACTATCATGAAGCGCAACCTCCTTTGCCTTTTCATTCGATTCAATCCCCATATCGGTCAGCATATAGCCGGGAAGAACCGCATTGACCATTATGTTGTATTCGCTAAATTCCTGTGCCGCGCTCATTGTTAAACCTATAAGGCCGGCTTTTGATGCTGAATAAGCTGACAAGCCTGCTTTGCCTTTTAGTCCTGCAAAAGAAGAGATGCTGATGATGTGCCTGGCGCTTTGATTTTTTAAAATCCCCCCCTGCCCCCCTTTTTCAAAGTGGGGATTTATCATATATGAAGCGGCGGTGCGGAGGAAATTGAAAGCGCCTTTCAGATTTGTATCAATCACCATATCAAAATCTTTCTCTGATGTTTTCATTAATAAAGCTTCTTTTGTAACTCCCGCATTATTCACAAGGACATCGATACCACCCCATTGTTTAACCACTTCATCAACAAGTGACTTTACTTCGTTGAAGTTTCTGACGTCTGCCTGCAGTACTATTGATTCTTTTATCTGAGACGCAACTGCTTCCGCTTCACTCTTTTTATCTCTGTAGTGAATAACAACCCGATGCCCTCTTATGCCAAGAGCAAGGGCTATCGCCTTTCCGAGCCCCCTTGAAGAACCTGTGACTAAACAGACCATTATTTATTCGTATTTAATGCAGACAGTCTTTCTTTAGCTTTGTCCGCAAATTCGCTTTGAGGATACTTCTTTATAATATCTTCATACAATTGCATTGCGTGTTTCTTGTTGTTTTGCAGCTCCTCAAATTTTGCAGTCTCAAATAATTCTGATGCATTATCGCCTGAACAGCTTGATAATGCAATAACTGCAATTATCATAATAACCAGCATTCTTTTTTTCATAAATGCTCCTTGTTAAAGTTTCTTCAATACTTCCAGGACCCTGTCAATATCCTCACTCGTGTGCGCTGCGGTTACAGAAAATCTTATCCTGCATTTTCCATCCGGAACTGTCGGAGGCCTTATGGCCGGGGCAAATATTTTTTCTCTGTAAAGATATTCGCTTATTTTTAATGCCCTCTTAACATCGCCTGTCAATACAGGAATTATAGGTGTTTCTGAATTGAGCGTGTCATAACCGAGACTTTGAAGTCCCTCATATAATCTCTGCCTGTTTCTCCATAACTTTTTTCTGCGCTCAACTGACCCTGACTCAATAATATCTATCGCCATGGTACACGCCTCTGCAATTGCCGGAGGAATCGAGGTTGAATAAACAAAGCTCCTCGCCCTGCTTATCAGTAGATCTATCAGATCCCCTGGACCGGCAATAAAAGCGCCGAAACAACCCACCGCCTTGCTCAAAGTCCCCATTTGAATTATGCTGCCAGTATTTTCAATACCAAAATGCTCAAGCCCTCCCCTGCCTGTTTTTCCAAGCACTCCTGTGCCATGAGCATCATCGATCATCAAAAGTGCTTTATACTTCTTACATAAATGAAGTATATCCGGCAAAGGCGCTATGTCGCCGTCCATACTGAAAACAGTATCTGTAATTATCAGCCGTCTTCTGACTGTTTTAATTTTTGAACTGCTCTTTAATAGATGGGCCAGATGATTAACATCTTTATGTTTGTAAATTTCTACCTTCGCCTTTGAAAGCCTTAATCCATCAACAATGCTTGCATGATTCAGTTCATCACTGAAAACAACAGCATCAGGCCCTGCTATCACAGGTATGATCCCGGTATTGGCAGCATACCCTGTATTAAATACCAGCGCAGCTTGAGTTTTCTTATACCTTGCTATCATTTCTTCAAGTTTTACATGAGGTTTAAATGTACCGCTTAAAAGCCTTGATGACCCGGATCCAAGACCATATTTTTTCAATGCCGTTATTGCTGCTTTTAGAATTTTCGGATGATTGGATAAATTCAGATAATCGTTCGAGGAAAAATTGACAAAGGTTTGTCCGTTTATTGAAATCTTCGAGCCAAGAGAGGATTCGATGCAGGCAAACTTTCTAAGGAGATTTTTCTTCTTGAGTTCCTTGATCTCTGCTTCAAACTCCTTCATGTTATTGAGGGTTTTGTCCCTAATCCCTAATCCCTAATCCTTAATCCTATAGTCATCTCTCAAACCCCTTCTCTTTCGTCAGGAGCCCATATATATTTATGTATCTGCAATTGCACTCTGACTTGAAGGTTATCACGCAATACCCATGTGACCAAAGACTTGGGAGACAGCACACTATAGGCAGGCGACATGAGAATATTATCAAACCTTGCTATCAGCTTGTTCTCTGTAATCACTTTTTTTGACCAGTCATAATCAGACTCATCCATAAGGACAAACTTTATCTGATCGGTCTTCTTTAAGAAATCGAAATTCTTGGGCCTCATCCTTTCGCTCATCCCGCTTTTGGGAGTTTTATAATCCATTATGATATTGAGCCTCTTATCAAGGCACCCGATGCATATGGAACCGTTTGTCTCGATAAGAACATTGTAACCCTTATCAAGCAGGTTTTTTATCATCTGGGGAGTTTCTTCCTGCAGAAGGGGTTCGCCGCCTGTGAACTCAACGCATTTTACGCCGTATTCATCTATCTTCGAGACTATTTCCTCATCAGAAATTTCCTTGCCGTTGTAATATGCATAGTTGGTATCGCAATACGTGCATCTAAGATTACAACCGGCGAGTCTTACAAATGTACAGGGAAGTCCGGCATACGTTGATTCACCCTGTATGCTTTTAAATATCTCATTGATCTTCAGCATAAGCTTTCAATTATCATACCATGAGAAACAATAACAATTGCAAGGCTAATTTTATTGAAAATAATTTCTCGCCGCAAGCAGAGTTATTATGGTATAATTTTTTAAATGTCAAAGAAAATCATTTTTCTATCACTTATTGTATTTTTCACACCACTATTCGTACAAACCTCATATCCGGACATAATCGCCATCAAGACTGAGGGTGTTGTAAATCCCGTCATGTCTGAATTTATTTTAAAAAGCATTGATGAGGCGGAAAAAGAAAAAGCTGAAGCCCTTGTCATTGAACTTGATACACCGGGCGGACTTGATACTTCCATGAGATCGATAGTCAAGAGAATAATCGCAAGCGAAGTTCCTGTGATCGTATATGTATCCCCTGGCGGTGCAAGGGCTGCTTCTGCCGGTGTGTTCATCACTCTTTCCGCACACATTGCCGCCATGGCGCCGGAAACCAATATGGGCGCTGCTCATCCCGTAGGCGTAGGAGATAAAATGGACCAGACCATGTCCGAAAAAGCAACAAATGACGCCGCCGCTTATATAAGGTCCATAGCTGAAAAAAGAGGGCGCAATCCTGAGTGGGCTGAAAAGGCTGTCAGAGAAAGTGTTTCCATCACTGAAACAGAGGCCCTGAAACTGAAAGTCATAGATATTGTTGCCCCTGATCTAAAAACACTTCTGGAAGCAGTGGATAAGAAAGAAGTGGAAACTTCTTCAGGAAAACATATTTTAAATACAAAAGACGTCAAGGTGGTGCATAAAGAAATGGGGGTCAGGCACAAGATACTGGATTTTATCAGCGATCCGAATGTTGCTTATCTCCTTATGCTCCTTGGCTTCTATGGAATATTTTTTGAAATGACAAACCCCGGCTCAATATTCCCCGGGGTTTTCGGCGCCATTGCATTGATCCTCGCTTTCTATTCATTTCAGACCCTGCCGGTAAACTATGCCGGACTGCTACTGATCATCCTTGCCATCATTATGTTCATCCTCGAAATTAAAATTATCTCTTTCGGGGTTCTTACAATTGGCGGAATAATTTCTATGCTCATAGGCTCTCTCATGCTTTTTGAATCCCCCCTTCCATTCTTTAAACTTTCACTGAAGGTTGTACTCCCCGGTGTTATTCTTACCGCGCTGTTCTTCTTTCTGACGATCAGTCTTGCCTTAAAGGCCTCCAGGCAAAAACCGACAACAGGCGCTGAAGGACTTGTCGGGCTTGAGGGCAGGGCAAAAACTGATATTAATAAAGAAGGGACGGTTTTCGTCCATGGTGAGATATGGAAGGCCTGGAGTGATGAACCTATCAAGGCCGGGGAAAAGGTGATCGTTGAAAAGATGGAGCATCTGAAGCTGAAGGTAAGACGTTAACCCCGCAAAGCCTCCACGATATTCATACGTGAAGCCCTTGCAGCAGGCAGTACCCCGCCAACAAACCCCATTATTAAAGAAAAAGATAACGACTTATAAATAATCTCAAATGTGAGAGTGAAATTAAAAGCAAGCTCTGAGAAGGTCTGAAAATTCATTGTCGAAATAGTCAGGAACTGCATTAATGATGAAAAAAATAATCCTGCGCATCCGCCCGTAAAACTGAGCAACAGGGATTCCACTATGAATGCAGTAAGGATGTCCCTGCTCCTGAAACCAAGCGCCCGCATCGTCCCTATTTCAGCAGTACGGTTTGCTACGGCTGAATACATTGTGATCATGGCCCCGATAATGGCCCCAAGTGAAAATATCATTGTGAGAGACATTCCAAGTATCCTGATGAATTTCGCCATCATTTCGGACTGCTTTGCATAATAATCCGTTTCCCTCATTACTTCAAGGGTAAGACGGGGATCGCTTTCGATGCGTAACTTGAATTTTTCAAATTCTGAAGAATCCCGAAGTTTAAATATGACGGATGAGTAGACAGGGCGTCGAAACGCCCTCATGAGCTGGTCCACGTCGCCCCATATCTCCGAGCTGAAACCGGTATTGCCCGCATCAAATATTCCTGCTACAGTCCAGTCCCTCATGCCGAAACGGATGGTTTCGCCGAGCCCGCCTCCCTTGAATCTCTTTGCAATACTCTGCCCTGCAAGTATCTCTGATGAACCCTGTCGCGGCAAACGTCCTGCAACAAGTTTTACCTGCGGCCTCAAAGGCAGAGAGCTTTCAGATATCCCCCTGATTACCACATTAGACGGCTTATCTGTCCCGCGCTTCGGGAGACTGATAAGAACGACAAGCTCTTTTGCCAAAAGACTTCTGCCGTTGGGCCCGATAGCTACTTCCGGCTGGGTTTCCAATATTGAAGCCTGTATACGCTCGACACCGCTTTGAACTTCAGAGTCAGAGGCTTTCCGGATCATTACAGCATTGTCATATGAACCTGTATCTACAAGCGCCTTTTTCAGGCCTTCAGAAAGCATCAGGATGGACGCAAATACAAACACAACAAGCGCTATGCCTGAAGCAGTGAGTATTGTCGTAAGCCTGCGCGTCCACAGGTTGCGAAAACTGTATGAAAGAGGTATCTTCATTTGTTAAAAAATCCCCCTTATTCCCCCTTTTTCAAAGGGGGATTTAATACCCCTCTTTGGCAAAGAGGGGCGAGGGGAGATTTTTTATTATTATTCATTAATTACTCCTTGCTCATTTTTAATTTGTAATTTCATTTACCCGATGCTCCTTAAGCCATCTGCAATCCGAATACTGACAGCGCGGTAAGAAGGTATAATTGCCGCTGTAATGCCGACTATAACTGATGCGCCAATATCCAGATAAATAGTTTTAAGCGATACGTTAAACACAGGGAAAAACTGGCTCATCGCGCTGCCGAATGCGTTTGCGGCAGGAAAGGTAAGAATAATTCCAAGGATACATCCGATCGAGGTAATAAAAAGCGACTCACCGAATATTAACACAATAATATACGGACCGCCGAAACCGAGCGTCTTCAATACCGCATATTCACCAAAGCGCTCCCTGGCGGTCATTGCCATTGTGTTAGCCACTACAGCCATGATTATGATAATAACTACAAAGGAAACCATCTGGATGGCAATGACTATTGCTTCGCTCATGGAAATAAAACCGAGCTGAAAGGCCTTCTCTGTTTCAGTAATCGTTTCCGCGAGAGAGTTTTTAAAAGTCCTGTCTATGGCGGTTGAAACCTCAGCTGCATAGATCGGATTTTTTATACCTATCATGTAAAACCCAACCTGGTCCGCGCGCCGAGGCACAGTCTTTTTAATGGATTCGTTCAGATAATCCCAGTGGAAGATAAACTGTGATTCATCTATATTCTTGTCCCGGCCCTTATAAATAGCTCTCAGTACAAAATCCCAGTCGCCGGGGAAAATTGTGCCTTTGAGAATAATTGTATCGCCGAGTTTCCAGTTATATCTTTCCGCAAGCTTTCTGCCGGCAAAAAATGCCTTTCTATCGCGAAGAAAGGCGGACTTCTGATCAGGCGGCAGGACATACTCCGGATACAGTTCCAGATAGCTTTCAGGCTCAACTGCGAAATTGGCAAAGAAATTTTTCTCATCTATATAAACACCGCCGAACCAGTTCCCGTAAGATATGGTCTTCACGCCTTCTATCTGGCGGATTTTCTCTCGATAAGAAAGCGGAAGCGGGAAAATTATTGATATGGAATTCCTGGTCACAAGACGGTTTGTTGCAGACGCCTCAACGCCTGCATACCAGGAGCTTATTACAGTCCGAAGAAGACCGAAGGAAAGTATGGCTATGCTGATACCGGCTATAGTAAGAAAGGTACGCAGCTTGTGACGAAAGGCATTTCTAAATATAAGTTTGAGGATATGCATTTAAAACACCCTTATCAAGCTGTCTGATGACATGAGCCTTTTTAGCGGCGCGGGGATCATGCGTCACCATAATAATGGTCTTGCTGAGTTCATGAACAAGCCGTTCCATAAGCTCCAGGATCTCTTCTGCAGAGACCCTGTCGAGGTCGCCGGTAGGTTCATCCGCTACTATTATGTTCGGATCGGTGACAATGGCGCGGGCGATCGCAACGCGCTGCTGCTGGCCGCCTGACAGTTGACCGGGATAATGGTCCACCCGGTCTGAGAGGTTTACAATTCTCAGTGCAGTTTCCACATGCTCCCTTTTTTCATTCCCTGAAAGCCCTGTCAATAACAACGGCAGTTCAACATTCTCAAATGCTGTAAGAACAGGAATGAGGTTGTAAAACTGGAACACAAAACCAACGTTGCCTGCACGCCACCTTGCAAGGTCTGTTTCTGAAAGAGAATTAATATCAACATCTACAACTTTTATCATTCCGCTGTCAGCTTTATCTATTCCTGCTATGAGGTTCAGTAACGTGCTTTTCCCTGAGCCGGAAGGCCCCATTAAGGCTAAAAACTCGCCCTCTGCGATTTCAAGATTAATATCCTGCAAAACGGGTATGGTCTGATTACCTCGCCGGTAGGACTTATAAAGGTTCTTTATTTCTACAATTAGAGGCTTGTTTTCCATGGGAGTTAATTTTACTTCTCCGCAACCTTTACCCTGTCCCCATCCTTCAATTTATCCAGCGGCTTCAGAACAACCCTGTCACCAGATTTTATTCCGCTTAAAACCTCTATCATATCTCCTAATTGTTCTCCGGTGCTGATAGGGGCCTCCACTACACGGTCCTCTTTTATGAGGAACACTGTTTTATTGCTCCCCTTTATAATTATGGCAGCAGGGTTAACAGCGGTACGCGGTTTCTGTTCCTCAGTAGTTACCGGCCGCTGGAGCAATGCAACCCTGGCGCTCATCTCAGGCAGTATCCTGCTGTTATTATCTAAAAACTTAACCTTTATCATCACAGAGGCCTTGCTCCTGTCAGCAGTCGGCACTATCATATGGACTTCACCGCGAAACCGCAATTCCTGAAAAGCATCCAGCTGTATCTCACACGGTTGTCCTAATTTTACATATTTCAGGTTTGATTCAGAGACATCGGCCTCTACCAGTAATGAGCTCATATCAGCAATGGTGACAACTGCCGCCTTTGCATTTGCAGCTGCGCCAAGAGGAGTAATGATATCGCCTATATCCGCATTCTTTGTGAGAACTACGGCATCAAACGGAGCGCGTATCAACGTGTATTCAACTGACACCTCTGCGCTGTTCAGCGCTGCCTTATTTGCTTTAACCGATGCTTCTGCCTCTGCAACTGCAGCGACCGCTTTTTTGTACCGGGCCTCTGCAGAATCATACTCGTTCCTTGATACGAGCTCACTCCTGAGCAATTCTTTGTAACGGTTAAAGTTGACATCAGCATCATGCATTTCTGCATTTGCATGCTGCAGGTTCGCATATGCAGCGTCCAGATTAGCGCTGGCCTGTTCACGTAAAGCGCTTACATCCTCGTTTTCGAGTCTTGCAATAATATCACCCTTTTTTACATGATTGCCTTCTTCAACACTGATGGATATTATACGGCCGGTTGTCTTTGATGCCACAGCAGCCTTGCGCTGTGCAACAACATAGCCGCTTGCATTCAGTAATGTAAAAGTCTGGGAAGGATAGATCTGTGAAATATTTACAGCTTCCACTTCAATCGCTTTACCCTTAAAATAAAATGCTGCAATCAATCCAACAACTATTATAAATACCACAGGGCAGAATGCTTTTCTGCGCCTCGAAGAAGATACGCCGGTTATGGATTTATCTATCCTTAATTTTGTGAGGTCTTCATTTGACATGAATTGTTATTTCATCATTCCCGACAAGTGGGAAGACAACCTTTACTAAAATTGATTTAACTATAGAATTTGATTATTATACCAATGATTCAATTTAATTAAAATAATACGTTTATCGAGTGAGCATTCTCAAGATCGGACATCATTACTTAACAACAAAACAATAGCCCAATTTGGGCGCAATCAAGGAGGTAAATAATGTTTCAGGTAGGTTTTTCCGGTTTAGTATTGGTTATAGTCCTTATAGTATATTTCATCACAAGCGCCGTCAAGGTTCTCCGTGAATATGAAAGAGGCGTTGTCTTCAGACTTGGAAGATTGATCCCGCTCAAGGGACCCGGCCTTGTAATCATCTGGCCTCTGATAGACAAGCTGGTAAAAGTAGGCCTGCGGACCGTTACTATGGATATTCCTTCTCAGGATATAATTACCAAAGACAATGTTACTGTAAAAGTTAACGCAGTAGTTTATTTCAGGGTCGTTGAACCTTCAAAAGCAATTACCGAGGTCGCAGATTACGAGTATGCGACGTCGCAGATATCACAAACAACGCTCAGGAGCGTCCTGGGACAAAGCGCACTCGATGACCTCCTTTCCAAAAGAGATGAATTAAATGCGGAACTGCAAAAAATCATAGACGAACAGACGGAACCATGGGGTATTAAAGTTACTACAGTAGAAGTCAAAAACGTGGACCTTCCAGTTGAAATGCAAAGGGCCATTGCGAAACAGGCTGAAGCTGAACGTGAAAGAAGGGCCAAAGTCATTCATGCACAAGGCGAATTTGAGGCAGCCCAAAAGTTGACAGATGCAGCAGCTATCATCGGGGCACAGCCCGCGGCATTGCAGTTGAGGTTTCTCCAGACATTGACGGAGGTGTCTGCCGAGAAGAATTCAACAATAATCTTCCCTGTGCCCATTGATCTCCTTGAGCCATTCTTCAGAAAGCTGAAAAAGGAAGCTGAGTAGACAGGAGTCAAGGGTTCAAGAGGTTAAGGATTCAAGTGAAAGAAAAGGACATGAAGCAACATCCCCTGATTGTAACCCTTCAGCAGGCAAAGAGGCTTATTAGAATTGTAATAGGCTTTACTGTGCTGATTATAGGCATTGTCATGATTGCATTGCCGGGGCCGGCTGTTGTCGTTATTCCGATCGGACTGGGAATCCTTGCAACTGAATTTGTATGGGCGAAACATTTATTGAAGCGTTTTAAGGATGGGGCGAATAATTTAAAGAATTCTATTTTGAATAATAACAAGCCGAAAGCTAATAGCTAACAGCTATCAGCAAACTTACGCGCTTATATCCATGTCTCCTTGAGCATCTGATATGCTGCGACGCTTTCATCTCCTTGATCAAGTCCGCCGCTTCGCTGTTTCAATCCACGCCCCCGCGCGGGGGGCGACGGCACAGAGCCGTCTATCTTGACGCAGATAGTTTTGTTTCAATCCACGCCCCCGCGCGGGGGGCGCATTGCAATTTCAAAAACAGATGACCTTCAGATTTTGTTTCAATCCACGCCCCCGCGCGGGGGGCGCTCTTCTTCTACAACTCAATGAAATTAATAATAAAATAATTCGCTTTTTGCGAACCTGCTGTTTTTATTCCAGCGAACTTCCATGTTGTCAAAGATCATTTTACAGATTGTCATGTTTTATAAATCAAATTCACTTATGCGAACCCATGCAGGAATCTATGTATGCATGAGGTTCGCAAACAATTTAAATAATCAACGGGCCATCCTGCTCTATCCCAGCCTTCGCGCCGACGTGCTCTACACGATGCTTCCAGTTTGAGCCGAGATAATAAAATCTCAGGCTGTCTTTATCAGGATCAATTTCTGACATCAATCTCTCTTTCAGCATCGTCCACTGAGCAGGGTCAACAATGCATTCAAACACAGAGTACTGAACCCTCTGCCCGAAATCCTGACAGGCACGCGCCACCCTGCGCAAACGGCGCTGTCCACCTTCTTCAATTGAGACATCATAGCTTACAAGTACAAACATA
>JAGVGM010000345.1 GCA_020057065.1 Thermodesulfovibrionia bacterium | reverse complement strand
ACCCATCACCTCTTTAACGTGGGCTATCTCAACTCACGGCGGACGTAAGATGCGGCAGATCAATGCAGTAAGATGGGCGAAGAAAATGGAAGAACTCGGAGCCGGCGAGATTTTACTGACGAGTATGGACAGGGACGGCACAAAGGACGGTTACGATATAGAACTGACGAGGACCATCGCTGAGACCGTTTCAATACCTGTCGTAGCGTCAGGCGGGGTAGGGACGCTTGAGCATCTTCGCGAAGGGCTTGTCGAGGGAAAAGCAGATGCCGGGCTTGCAGCCTCAATTTTTCATTATAGGGAATATACAATAAAAGAGGCGAAGGAGTATCTACGGGCGAAGGGAGTTGCCGTTCGGCTGTAGGATTTAATCCTTTTGTTCTGAAAGTACAGCTTATCGAGGTGATGGTTGAGTTTATTTTTCGACACCTACTGCCGCCTTCTTCTCAATCCTGTACAATTCAAGCATCTCATTACTTGCAGGCTGCACTTTCAGGTAGCATTTCTTGTCCCCCTGCATAACCATTACGGTTACTTCAGGAAGTTTTTTTGCATCTGAATACCTTGCACACAAGGACGCTGCTACAGTCAATGCCTCATCAGTTACTTTACCGCGGATAATGACGAGCGGACTTCCAAAGTCTTCGACTCTTAGTAAATAGTCTCCTGAATCGGCAACCGATTTTACGATCTCATTTTCCTCATTATTCCTTCCAACGATAATTTTACATTCAGGAGAAAACCTGAAGTGTCTGCCGATGCGCAACAGATTAATATCTTTATATTCCGGATCACTAATGCAGGTCAGAAGGTCTTTCAGTTTAAATGCATAGATTGGCTCTGTAAGAAGGCAGCCGCCGGCCGGTGCGGGGTATTCAGTCAAGCCGAATTCCTGAGCAAGCGCCATCTGAGGTTTTCTCGAACGGCCGTTGAAATCATAAAGCATGTCGCGGTTGACCAGCCCTTTATCTTCAGGGATCGTAGAAGGAAGAAGTTTGGCGCACAAGGGTCTTAATACCAGTCCTTTTACATTAGCTGCTTTATCGATCATCGGGAAACAGTCTCTTCTCTGACTCATCGGTCTCTGTCCGAGTACTTCTCCGGTGATAAGAAAATCAGCTCCGATGAGATTCATGAAGTCCTTGGCCTCTTTCAGCATAAGTATCCTGCAGTCAACGCAGGGATTCATGTTCTTGCCGTATCCGTATTTCGGATTCTTTACAATGTCGAGAAATTTATCAGAAAGATGAGAGAGCTTCACTTTGAAACCGAATTTAACTGATGCGGCAAAAGGGTCTTTTGAACAGGATGATCTATCGCTTATATCGCAGCCGAAATGATTCAGGAATGTTATAGCTGTGACGTCAACACCCTGTTTCAGCATTACAAGTATTGCAAGTGTGCTGTCAAGACCGCCTGAATATAATGCTATAGCTTTCGGCATAAGTTGTCCTCTGTTATCACTCTGGTTTATTCAATCCGTCATTCCGGCTTATCGTCACATAGATTTTACAATTAGCAGGTTTTAATATCAAATTTTCTCTCTTGAACTTAAGAATTAACTATAGTAAAGTATTCTATGCATAAAGCGGTAGCGATAATTCCGGCGAGATTCAATTCAACCCGCTTCCCCGGAAAACCCCTTGCTGCCCTTAAAGGCAAAAGTATCATTCAGCATGTCTACGAACATGTGTCGTCTGCAAAGCTGATTGATTCTGTCCTGGTTGCTACGGATGACAAGCGTATATTTGATGCAGTGACTTTGTTTGGCGGCACTGCGGTTATGACATCAGGCGATCATGTCAGCGGCACGGACAGGATTGCGGAGGCCGCGGAAAAGATCGAATGCGGTTATGTAATAAACGTCCAGGGAGATGAGCCTTTCATAAGGCCGGAAATGGTTGATGAGGTGGTAGAACTGTTGTACAATGATGATAAGGTTTCGATAAGTACACTGGCGAAGAAGACAACAGACATGAACGAAATATTTTCACCCGATGTCGTAAAAGTGGTTATGAACAATGAAGGGTTTGCAATGTACTTTTCGAGGGCGCCGATACCTTTTTACAGGGATGAATGGGGAAAAGAGTTTAGAGTTATGAGTCAAGAGTTAAGGAGTGAAGATAAAAAAATGAAAGAGAAGTCTTTTTCTCAACTCTCAATTTTTTTTTGTTACAAACACATTGGAATATATGGTTACAGAAAAAATGCACTATTGCAATTTACTTCTATGCCTCAAAGCAGGCTTGAGGAAATTGAAAAGCTTGAACAACTGCGTGCGCTTGAAGCCGGTATGAAGATCAAGGTTAAAGAAACACAATACGATACATTTGGAATTGATACCATAGAAGATTTAAGGAAGGCAGAAGAATGGCAAAATATATCTTTGTAACAGGCGGTGTTTTATCATCCCTTGGAAAGGGGATCGCAGCATCTGCCATCGGGGCGCTCCTTGAGGCTCGTGGACTTAAGGTTACAATCCAAAAACTCGACCCATATATCAATGTAGACCCGGGAACGCTGAGCCCCTTTCAGCACGGAGAGGTTTTTGTAACGGATGACGGGGCAGAGACCGATCTGGACCTGGGCCATTATGAAAGATTTACCTCTACGCGTATGTCCCGGAAGAACAATTATACAACCGGTAAAATTTACTACAATGTTATCCTGAAGGAAAGAAGAGGAGATTATCTCGGGGAGACCGTACAGGTGGTGCCGCATATAACAGATGAGATAAAGAATTCCATTAAGGCGGTTTCGGACAATTTTGATATTGTGATAGTCGAAATAGGCGGCACTATCGGAGACATTGAGAGCCTTCCGTTCCTTGAGGCTATAAGACAGTTCAGGTATGATGTAGGACGGGAAAATGTAATATATATACATCTTACTTTAGTGCCTTACATAAGCACTGCGGGGGAGCTGAAATCAAAACCCACACAGCATAGCGTTAAGGAACTGCGTGCAATAGGTATACAGCCTGATATATTGTTATGCCGTACGGACAGACCGCTGTCTCAATCGATCAGGAAGAAAATAGCCCTGCATTGCAATCTTGACATTGACGCTGTCATTGCGGCAAGGGATGTTGAGTCGATATATGAAGTGCCGGTGGCCCTGAATGAAGAAGGTATTGACAGGCTGATAGCAAAGAAATTTTCGCTGAGTTCCGCAGACCCTGATCTGACAAAGTGGAAAAATGTAATAAGAAAAATCAAGGACCCTGAAGATACGGTTTCCATAGCGCTCGTCGGAAAGTACGTGGGACTGAAAGACTCATACAAGAGTCTTT
>JAGVGM010000040.1 GCA_020057065.1 Thermodesulfovibrionia bacterium | reverse complement strand
TTCATTAGTGGCTCCTTTCTTTTTTGTTTTCCGTTCCGTGGATTATACCCCACGGGGGAGCCACTTATTATTTTCAACTAACTTTAGTTTAACCTCTAACATGCCATTAGTAATTATATTTGTCCTTATTCCTGAATTATGTGAATACGAGATCAATTCACTCAGATCTTTTCTTAATAAAGGTTCTCCGCCGTAAAAGGTTATATCCGTAATCCCTATATCAACAGCCTGTTTTATTATATTTTTCACTTCATCGGTAGTTAATTCATCTTTAGAAGGGATTTCCCTGTAATTGCACATTATGCATTTGCAATTGCATTTGTGCGTTAGAGAAATGATCATGAAGGTTGGAGCATTCTTTATTTCTTTTAATAGAAATGGTAAGTATTTTGCTGTATTTAACGATAATATCTTATTCATGCTTCAACTTAAGCCCCTGTTTGAAATTGTATAGTTTTAAGTAAAGATTTCGTCCCAGTGCTGCACGGAACATTAACCCCCAGGTATTTAATTTAGCAAGTATTTTAAAGTCTGTTTTAAGAGCTTGATATAGATATTCCTTTGTCTTATGCATATTAGGGATAAAATCTTTTGCTATATTCAGGCAAATTTTCCCGACAAGCTCATTCGTCAGATAATAGTTATACTTAATGCTGTTCTGAACGATCATTTGCCATATCCTTTCAGTAGCATAAGCATGAGCTTCCGGATCTTTTTTTGTGTAACTACCTTTATGCCTGTAATAACAACAAGTAATATCTTTCAAATAACCCACATTATAATTCATTGCGATTCTGCTAAAGAATTCTCTGTCTTCACCAGAAAGAATATCTTCTTTATATCCTCCAAGTTTTCTATATACTTCCTTTTTAAATAAAGCTGTTAAATTAAGCGCCATGCCTCCTTCCATACATATATTTCGATAAATGTCGCCTTTCCCGCTTTCTAACTCTTGAAATCTAACTTCAACAATGCCGTCATCATATATTAAAATTGCCTTTGAGAATACCCCCCCCACGTCTTCATTGGCCTCCATAAAACAAACTAATTTATTCAGATGATCCGGCAGCCAGGTATCATCATCATCCAATAGTGCAATATAATTGCCTGCTGCCAGATCCATCCCCTTATTGCGTGAACGGCTTCTCTCCAAATTTATTTCATTTCTAACATATCTGATTATTCCGATATCAATCTCCTGTTTGAACTTCTCATTTAACATCTCTTGTGTGTTGTCAGTTGAGGCGTCATCAACAATAATGATTTCAAAATCCCTGTAAGTTTGTGAAAGCACACTCCTTATTGTTCTCTCAAGCAGACGGGACCTGTTGAATGTAGGAATAATAACACTTACAGTCGGCATCATTTGTTTTTAACCTTCGCAACTGCATAGATATCAATTCCTTTAGGTTTTATTTTTGGTTTCAGGAGAGTCCTCAGTGCAATTGCAAGCACATTATAAAAAATCACTCTGAACTTAAATAATAGTTTGTAACTTATTGTTATTAATATCCTTTTATCACCCTTTTTAATTTTATTCTCCAAATATTCTGTCCCAAAAAATATTCCAAACAAGTGAAACAAGATTTCTGCTGTAAAAGGAGATATGATAATTCTATCTACACTATAATCGTTGATCTCCAGGAAATTTCTTATGCTATTTGTACTCCACCGTGTCAGATGATGCGGTGGATAGTCAGCTAAATGTTTGGATGGCAAGAATCTTTCTCTGTTCGGAACGCTAAAGACTATAAGGCCGCTGCCGGATAGAATATTCTTTAAATCATTAACAAACTCAGACGGATTTTCAAGATGTTCAAGTACTTCAAAGAACACTACAATGTCAAACTTTTCTCCCTGATAATTTCTGATGAAATCCGATATCTCACATGCATGGGCATTTTCAACCCCGAGAATATTTTTGGTAAAGCGTATCATCTTCTCGTTGATATCCACCCCGGTTACCATACATCCTGATTCTTTAAGCTTCTTTAAAAAAATGGTCTTTCCACACCCAATATTTAATATATTTAAATTCTTAGAGAGACCTATGTCTTTCAGTAAGAGCTTTTCGGGCCATTGAAGATAATCAGAAACCGTTTGAGGTTCTTGATATAGTTCAGAAGTTTCATACCACTCTTTTCCCGCAGATTTCATTGGATTCGCAAAAATACCTTCACATTTATTACAACAATAAAAATTGTACTTATCTGCTGTGTAAGTAGAAATGTTTATTGTATCTTGTGATGAACACATAGGACATTGTATTTTATCCATTTTTTAATATCTCCTTAAGCCCTATAAATTTTCGTTCTTCCAGCATTACATATTTTGCAGTTGTAAAATAAGAAGCAACCCAAACAGGCATTATCAGGATTATTGCTAATATGTCATTATTAATTATTTTCTTTGCGGCTATTCCTATCACGGTAAAAAAGAAGGCTATTATAAATCCGTTACTTGCTTTTAAAACAAAATCTTTAAAACATACATGAATTTGTTTTTTTATAAAGTAATAATATAACCAGCATACAACGAATTGAGTTACAGAAACACTTATTGCAAGGCCATAGATATGAAATAACTGCGAAAGCAGCCATGCGGACAGAAAAAAAACTACGACCCCCACTGTTGCATTTACACCAATTACATTTGTCTTTTTCAGCGCATAGACAATATGATAAAGATATGTTTCATAGGAGGCGATCACCAGATAAATCAGCATTATTAAAACAAGATAAAACAGTATGGTAATATCGTCGGCAATAAATTTACTTCCAAGAAAAAGAATATTCAGAAACGGCACTAAAAAAATTATTACTCCTGATGATATAAAAAGCATTAAGGCAACATTAACTCTTACTGCCCGGTCAAATAAATCCTTCACATCTGTCCATTGATTTGCTATTATCCATTCAGAAACCCTCGAATAAAATACTTTTGACGGAGGGGTAACAGATATCTGCAGCAATATAAAAACTATTTTCTCAGCATAAGCAAGAAGCGCTATTGAGCCGGGTGCAAGATGAGAGGCTATATTCTTGCTGATAATATCTCTTAAACTCCATATAAGACCGGATGCAGTCATTTTTGATGACTGTTTAATAAATGAAGGCATTTTATTATGATAAACCCTGAAAGTCGGCCTCCAGGGTGTTTTTATTAATAAATATAAAAAAAGAATACACATTTGCACAAAATTTGAAATAATGTAACTTATTGCAATAGTTTTAATACCAAATAAAGGGGTTAACATATAAAGAGAGACAATATTGAGTATTGGATGTATAATCGATGTAACAGCTGGCAAAGCAAAATAAAAGAGTGCATTGAGGATGCATACTATAATATTGGAGATACCGCTGAAGATAAGCGCTATGAGGAGAATGCGGATGATATCGAGCGTTAAAGCAATATGCTCTTCTTTAAATCCAGAAGCTACAACTCTTACAATTAAATCTCCTGAAAGCCATACCAATAATGTTATTACTACAGAAGATACTGCAACCCATTTGATTGTTACATCAGCAAAAATGAATCCATCTTTTTCATCTTTGTGTTTAATCTCATTAAATACCGGGATAAAAAGAGATGTTATAAAAGTATTAAAAATCCCGAGCAGGCCGAAAATAGCAAGTGCGGCAAAGAGGCAGTCCAGCTCCCAGGATATGCCGAAGCGTCTCCCAAGCATTATATGGAATATAAAACCTAAAGAAATACTTACAGTATTTATAATGCTGAGGTTTAATGTAACTCTTTTAAGATTCATTTTAAATGGCTTTTATCCGTCTGTCTGTTTTTATTGTTTCCAGATTAAATTTTCCTGCTGCTACCACCATTGCCATTAAAAACCAAAAGGGCTCCATTATCCTGATTATTATAAATGTGTTGGCAGAGAGAGCATGCGCCAGCATGGCTGTAAAGCCTGCAAGTACCCCGAGGCTGATGCCTTTGTAAAGTTGATCTCTGGTGTTCCTGTATGTACTTAGTACAGTTGAAAAGATCTTATATAAAAAATAAAGGAATATTGAAAAGCCTATAAAACCAATTTCTATGAGCGTCCTGAAATACTGACCGTCTATAAAGGCATAACCTGTTACCCCATATCCCAAAAAGGGCCGTGTTTTTATATCTTCAAGGATCTGCATATAACTGTTAATTCTCTCAGACGCCGAGAGGTCCAGATATACTCCTCCGACCTTTACCTGTTCTTTTGATTCCGTAGCTTTGCTCATAAAGGTTTTTTTGTATCTTTCTTCCACCGATTTAGGCATGATCATCGGAGCTGCAAGCACACCTAATATTAAAATAACAGCAAGCAATATCCTTTTGTTACTGAAAATCATCAATGCCATATACATTCCTGCAACAGCCATCCATGAACTTCTTGACAGCGTAAATAAAAAAGGGACCGCTACAAGACTGATCGCAATAAACGATACCGCTTTCACCTTCGGGTATTTATATGAGAAAAGGATTCCGGACAGCAAAGAGATCATTAAGACAAGGTATCCGCCAAATGTGTTAGGCTCTCCTTCTTTACCTTCAAAAGGCGCGGAAATTCTATCTCCTGATGGAATTTGCGCTATAGCATATAATGAGACGATCACGGCAGTTATAATTATTGCTATAAAATAACGTTTTATCTGGTCCCTGCTGTGAATGTTATTCAATACCATAAAGAATATTACAAAATATTCCAAGTATTTAAGAACGAACATGCTTCCCTGTAAAGGCTTTACCTTCCCAAAGACCATCCCGAACATGGTTGCCAGAATACATACGGTTACATAGCAGAGAATAGCCTTATTCAACGGTGTTTTTATAAACAGTCCCAGATCTTTGTAAAAAGCGCTTCTTGCCAGCCAGCCCAGTGAGATTATAATTATGAGAAGATCATCCATTCTTATGGATAGTTCACGCTGGGATCCACCGCCGACCGCTATTTCAGGAGACAGGAGCATGGAAAATATCAGCAGATAGATCGCAAGCTCCGTTGAGAAAAAAGATACAACGAGAACTAAACTTCCTGCTATCAGGGCCGCAGCAAAGGATGGGCCGGTGCCGTCGATTATCAATCCGACTATTATGGCGACAGCCAGCAGGAACATGAAAAACACAAGATTTGATCTTACCTTGGAGATTTGGACCTCCCGGCAAATAATGAATTCAATCTTTCAGTAAAAGTTTGGATATCTTTTTTCTGAAACTCTTCTTTTCTTGCGTACTGGTAATAAGTCCCATGATAAAAATCAGGGTTTGCTTCAGGCTTAAAATCATTCAGTATGGTGCCCAATACCTTTGCCCCGACATTTTCGAGTAAAAGTTTGGCCCTTTTTAATGCATACCTTGAGATAACCCCGACCTTATATACTATAAATACACCGTCTACCTTGCTCCCAAGTATTATCGGGTCAGCGACGGGCATGACAGGGGGGGCGTCAAGGATCACAAAATCATAGTGTTCTGCTATCTCGCTGATCAGTTTTTGAACGATCGGTGAATTCAAAAATTCAGCAGGATGCGCCGGAGGGGTCCCGCTGGTAATGATATTCAGGTTGTCCATCCCGGGATTCGCCATTATATCGTCTACTTTTATTTCTCCCATCATTATATCTGCTATGCTCCGCCCCACCTCTTTCCATGTATTATTGCCAAGGATCACATCGCTTAATCCGGGGTCTTTCTCTAATCCAAAATAGTGGTGAATTGCAGGGTTTCTGAAATCAGCATCCATCAGGAGGACCCTTTTACCGATCTGGGCCAGAGTTATTGCAAGGTTGATGGCGGTAGTCGTCTTGCCTTCGTGCATGGAAGAGCTTGTTATCATCATGCTTTTCATGTTTTTTTCTGTAGCTACGAAAATGGCATTGGTCCTTAAAGACCGGTAACTCTCCGCAACGATCGATTTCGGCATTGAATGACTTATAAGGGCCCTGTATATTTCCATCCTGTAGTCGGTTGATATGCTATATCGTTCTCTCAGAAAATCATCCACTTTATCTGTACTCATATTTGGTATGGACCCTATAACAGGAATGTCGAGGAATTCCTCAACGTCCTC
Source organism: Thermodesulfovibrionia bacterium (assembly GCA_020057065.1). Classification (GTDB taxonomy): domain Bacteria; phylum Nitrospirota; class Thermodesulfovibrionia; order UBA6902; family UBA6902; genus SURF-23. The sequence continues at coordinate 1,228 of JAGVGM010000040.1, read as the reverse complement.
TAAAGTGCCTATAGATGTATCAAGGGACTCAAATATAAATGCAAATACCAGACCCAGGATCATCCCTATCACTGCTCCCAGCAGAGTATTCAGAAAGAATTTTGGCGGGTTTTTTGAAAATTTAGGCTCTGCCGCTCTTTTTGTTATGCTTACCTCTTCTATTTTTTCAGCTTCCTTGATCAGCGCCTCCTGGTATTTTGTTTTGAGCAAAGAGAAGAGTTCCTGATTTATCTTTACATCCCTTTCAATGCGGCTTAACTCCATTGCAGTAGATGGCAGGAAGGCTGCGATGCTCTTAAGCCTGTTCAGTTCGGTTGAGAGAATATCTTCCTTTTTTATAAGAGAATTACGTTTGGATTCAAGCTGGGTTATGATTTCTGTTCGTATATTGGCGATCTTTGCGTCCAGTTCTTTAACCTCAGGATGTGTTGCCGTAGAATTTATCAGCAGATTATTCCTTTCCAAAAACAGTTCACCAAGTTTCTGGTTTAAATTCGTTATGACCGACTGGTTTTCACCTGAATCAGAGAAGAATCTTATCGTCTGTTTGCCGGGTATCAATTCTCCTTTTTTAAGAAGCGCCAGATTGTATTCGGTTCCCTTGATCTCCCTGTTCACGTTTTCGACATTTACTTCGAGCCCCGAGAACTTCTCAATAGCGATCTTCTGCTCATCTGTTATTGAGATAACGTCTTTCTGTCTCTTGTATTCATTCAGGGCGTCCTCTGACTTCTTTAATTTTTCCTCAACGATCTTCAACTGCCCCTCAATAAATCTCTTTGCCTCAAATATCTGTTTGTTTCGAAGCAAGGTGTTTTCTTCCATATATTTTTCCGAGACATGATTTGCTATCTTATATGCTCTTTTGGGGTCGCTTGAAGATACCGTAATATTTATTATATTTGTGGTCCCCTCGATCTCGGTCTTGATCTCTCCCTGCATCTCAGAAAGCACATTTGCATACTTCTCATTGTCATATATCTGGTCAGACTGAATATCCGGCGGAATAAGGTTCATTTCTTTTGCAACCTTTTCCAGTACCGGAAAGCTCTTGATTATCAGGGCCTGTGTAGCGAGGGTATCTCCGCTGGGAACAGAAAGCACCTCAACAAACAGTCCTGTCAGGCTCATGGACCGCTCTACTCTGACGCTTGATGTTGTCTCATAAACAGGGATCGGTCTGCGAACCCATGTAATACCGAACGTGATCACAGGGATGATTATAGCG
>JAGVGM010000283.1 GCA_020057065.1 Thermodesulfovibrionia bacterium | reverse complement strand
GCTACAGTTCAGATTGAGGTGGAAGGAGAGATTGTCCAGGAGGCTGGATTTGGGGGGGGACCTGTGGACGCCACCTTTAAAACCATCTCAAAGATTACAAGGACAGAAAGCAAATTGGTGCGATATTCCGTAAACTCCATATCCGGAGGGACTGATGCACTTGGAGAGGTTACAGTTAGATTAGAGGAGAACGGCGTTCAGGTAACTGGACAGGGTGCTGATACAGATATCATTATGGCAAGTGCCAAGGCATTTGTGAATGCCCTCAACAGACTCGAGTATAGGAAGAAGCACCCTATTGTAATACAGTAAATAGTCAACAGCTTACTGCCTAAATCTCTTTTCGCTTTGTCTAAAAACCAAAGAACTTTCACTACTCTATTAAAAAATCCCTTTTTCAGCTAGCCAATGATCCGATGGATTTGAACCCGAGTTTTGGATGAAAGGGGCAGCTTGATGGGAATGACCATTACAGAGAAGATACTCGCAGATCATGCTGGAGAGCGTGAAGTCGAGCCGGGACAAGTATTGGAGGGCATCATGAAAGTTTTTTACGACCCTTCTGCTGGTTCAATCTTGCAGATTGAACCAGCCAGTAAGACAAAAATAAATCCGTCCCCTTTTCTTGTACTTTTCTTGGGAATATCCGCCGAAGCAGGAGGTGAAACAAATGAACATTTCAAAGGCAAAGTTAGAAACCCTTTTTAAAGAACTCCCCGAAAATGTTGATATTGAGGAGGTTATGTATCGCCTTTATCTTCTTCAAAAAATAGAGGCAGGTGAGAGAGATATTCAAGAAGATAGGACACTTTCACATAAAGATGCTATGGAGAGATTATCAGGGAAATGGCAGAACTGATATGGAGTGAAGGGGCTATTTTCGATGTAGAAGGTATTTTTGATTATATTGCACAGGACTCTCCAGTATATGCAAGATATCAGGTAGAAAGCATTGCTGCTTCTGTAGAACGATTACGCATGTTTCCTGAATCAGGGCGTTATCTTCCTGAATTCCCGCAGCTTCCTCATAGAGAAGTAATCGTTGGTAATTATCGGGTAATTTATCGGTATGATTCAAGCATTGATGAAGTAAAGATAGTAGCTGTTGTGCATGGAAGTCGTTTATTAAGAGAAACTTTTTTCATATCCAGAGATTAGCGCCAATTCCGCAATTCCGGGACGCAATTCCGAATTCCGGGGAATTCGGGGAACACAATACCAATTGTTTCTTGACAAGAGGAAGTGTGATAATCGGTATTATGTCCCCGGAATACATGTAGCATCCTTTCCTGCTTATAATTACTACGATTTTGAGTTGTTTCAGGATTTTGTTTCAATCAATAGAAAAATGGCTACATTGTCAACGTGGATAGAATGTTTATTGCGATCTAATTCTTCCAACTACGGAATCGCATACAAGAAAGATTTAAATAATGAGATATTTAAAATTGATCTGAACTGGCTTTCTGAGAAAATCATAAAGGAAATACCGGCAGATCTGTACGGCGAGTTTGCCTCCTGGAAAGAGAAATGGACAACAAAAATCAAAAGTTAAGCAATAATCAGCTTTGAGGGCAATTGAGGGGGGAGACATTACCATACCAGCTCTCTCTATTGGAGAAAATAGGGACAGCGACCATTTTTTATGAGAAAAGGACTGCCCGCAACGGCAGATAACACGGCGGAAAAGACTAATGTGCAAACCCTGTGGGGCTTCTTATCCGCCAAGAACGTTATCTGTAATTTTGGACGGTATATTTTAAATAGGAGGTAAAAATAATGGCACTGTCAGAACAATATCAACAACAAATTATCGATACTATTAAACAATTGCCAGAGGAAAAATTAGCCGAGGTTTTCAATTTTGTAACATTCTTAAAGGAAAAATATCAACCTAGTACAGAAAAAAATATAGTCAAACTTGGAGGTCTATGGGAAGGGTTTGAATTTACTGATAAAGAAATTCAAGATGTACGGAAAGAAATATGGCAACATCTTGATATGAAGGAAATAGTATGAAGCAATATGTAATTGATACTACTGGGCTTATCCAGCAAGGAATTCGCTGAAAGAAAACGGGAAGAAATCAAAATAGAGGAAGAAAAGTGGGCAAGCTAGTTTAATGTAAGTTGTTGAGAATAAAAGATTTTTGGAAGGTAGCTCGATGGGAATGACCATTACAGAGAAGATACTTGCTGATCATGCTGGAGAATGTGAGGTCGAAGCGGGACAGATAATCAATGTAAGAGTAGATATCGCCCTGGGAAATGACATCACTGCTCCAATTGCCATCAATGAGTTCAAAAAGGCAGGAGCATTAAAGGTATTTAATAGGGAAAAGATTGTACTGATTTCAGACCACTTTGTCCCTAACAAGGATATTAAATCCGCCAATCAGGCCAAGTTATTACGGGATTTCGCTAAAGAACAGAGTCTAACCTACTATTATGAAGTAGGGGAGATGGGGATTGAGCATGTCCTTCTCCCAGAGAAAGGGATAGTTCTTCCGGGAGATATGGTGATAGGCGCTGACAGT
>JAGVGM010000103.1 GCA_020057065.1 Thermodesulfovibrionia bacterium | reverse complement strand
GTTCCCTTATCCAGTATGTCCTGAAGCTTGCCTATGGATTCAAAGTCAGCCGGTATCCTGAAATCGGAAAAAGCATTGGGCCATGAGCCGGGGTTTGTTTTATCAAGCAGAACTGGAGGTGCGATAACAAGAGTCCTGCCGTCTATCTGTCCGGCAAGAAGCGAGGCAATATATGTCTTGCCGAGACCTACAACATCGGAAATGAATACACCTCCATATTCCTCTAATATCTTTTTGGCATTAAGTATTGCCTGCTCCTGATACTCAAGTCTTTTGAAATCCTGCGGGAGATATTTCGCAAAGACCTCGTCAGAGCTGCCAAGCTCATCTTTGAAATACTCATACAGACATTTCAGATAAAGCTGATAAGGTGTTATATTCTGATTAAGCCAGGTTTTGCCTTCAATGGTGTCAATGTATTTTTCGCTGACATTAACGGCATCTTTCCAAAGCTGCTCAAATTTGTCTTTTGCAAATTCATAGTCGGAGCGGTTCTTGAGTTCCACATTAAATTCAAGATTATCTATTAAACCGGCCTCTGTAAAATTGCTTGAGCCTGTTATGACCCTGCCGGCGTCCCTGTCGCCTTCAGCAAAGGTCATAATGTAAAGCTTGGCATGAATATTTTGTGACGGGTAGGCCCTGATTTCCAGTTTGCCGCTGCGGATCCATTCAATAAATTTTACAACTCCATCTTCCACCTTCCGGTTGTCTTCGGAATCTTCCATCTCTTTTTCCACCAATCCGCCGATTTCCTGCTTTGTTTCAGAATGAGAAAACTGAAAGGACTGCTGATTTTCATGCGATGCGGTTTTTAATAAATCATAGGTCTGCCTGTTTGTGCTTATGCCGATAAGGATCCTGATTTTATCTGTATGTTCTAAAGATCTATAAATGGCATGGAACCCGCTTGTATAAAAATAACCGACAAGACAATCAAATAACTTTGAATCTTTAATAAGAACTTCAAATCTGCTTTTCAGGTTCTCATTATTTTCGTTTGTAATAAAGGTAAGGTCTGAGCTCATTTTCCCCATTTTGCTTTCATAACGCTGTGGTAAAATTCTGTAAATTATAACACTTGCAGGGGATTTCTGTGGAATAATTGATTTAAAGCAGGTTGAATTTGATTAGGTTATTTAAGAGATGTAACAAAGGAATATCTGAAAACAAACAACAGCCCTTAAATCGGCTTGATAGTCTAATTCGTTTTAAATCATGGTTGCCTCACCTCAAGGCCTGGAATCCGGCTGAAGTCTTTTTTATCATATGTATAGACAATATTGATATTTTTCTCTAATCCCCAATAGCCCATAACAGCATCGGCAAATTTTATGTTCTTTTCCGTATAACATTTGACAGCCTTTATGAACACATCCTGCAATTCTATGGTTATGTCAGGCGTATTCAGAAGTGCTGATACTCTTTCTGCTATGGAATTTTTATCAAGCTTGTAGACTTTTTCCAGAACAAAAACAGTCTCTAATACGGCAACAGGCAATAGATACAATGCAACACCCTGAGTTTTTGCCTCAGTAAGCAGTTTTTCAACAGCCTTATATTTCAGATCACTATCCTTCACCATAAGCCGTATTATGATACTTGTATCAATGAATGCCTTCTGCAATTTCTTTTGCCACCTCCTCTGTAGCTTTTTCAATCATCTCTTCTACGCTCATGCCAAGATCAGGCAAGGTCCCGATAAAGTCATAAATTGTCTTGCCCTTTTTTATGACTATCCTGTCCTTTTCCTCTTCAATCACCAGGGCATCGCCAACATTGATGCCGAGATGCTGCCTTATCTTTTTTGGAAGCGTGATCTGTCCTTTGGGTAACACCTTTACTGCCTGCATATTTCCTCCTACAATCATGGATTATTCCTACCTTTTAGTATAATAGGAATAAACATTACTGTCAAATCTCATTGCTCCAGCACAACCCACGGCATCAGCATCTCCATTAATGAAAGCCCCCCATGTTTATAAAGCTTTGAAGCCGCTTCGCTGGTGGAACGGGTTTTTACACGGCCTTTCAGCATCGCAACATGTCTTGTCTCGTCTCTGATGATGTCGTCACTATCCGGAGGATTGGGTTTATCATAAAGAAAGGCATATCTGTCATTACCGAAATAATTATTCAGCTCTCGCATTTCATGACCGGTCCTCGGAAAATCCATGCCTGTGCCAAAGAAGATATACCCGTGATCGCTTGTAATGATTATGCGTGTTTTCCCTTTTATCTGCTGGACTGTATTCATCCATAGGGTTTCAAACTGCATATGGATATTTTCAAAATGGTTCTCAAATCTTGCCCCGCTGTCTTTATATGTATTGTCAGGGAAAGCGGACCAGATAAGGAGCGATGAATTTTCATCTGATATGTTAATTCTTTGAGTAGGGTCATTCGTGTAAACGGCTGAGATGCCTTTCTCTTTTAGTTCCTTCCTTCCCTGAAGCTGGGAAGGCGCGATGCGTCCGCAATCCAGTTCTCGTTCTATGTAATCAATTGTCTCACAGGGGATGGCTGCTTGCGCATAATCAATTTCTTTGACCTTAAAGCCGGATTTTTCAGAAAGCTTTTGTATGATTGGAAGTTCTCTCAGTGAGAGACCGTCAAAAACTACTAAAGCAGTTTTGCTGTCTGAAAGTACCTTCAAGAGACTCTTCCCCGGATCGTTCGTTGACAGCAGTTCACGATAAATCCTGTCTGCTGAAGCGGCTATTAATGTCTCAAATTCATTGACAGCATTTTCTCCCTGTTTGAGATAATCTATGTGGCTAAGCGAAGCATAATGCGCCGAACTCCATACTTCTTCTATAAGCCACTTCTTGATCCACGAAAGCCTGTTGCCGGGAGCGGTCAGGTTTTCGAGTAATGAAAGTGTCAGATCCAATCAGGCTCCTTTTTTATGCACTTCAAGTGTTATGTCAACAGAATAGTCTGCACCTGAAATTGAAGGGAGGGATTCTATCTGTTGTTCCACCTGTGATTTTGTGAACCTACCTGTCTTAGTTATAGAAATTTCGGCGGATACATCTCCCTGTCCGCTCAGATTTCCCCTCAGTGAAGCGGGAAGTGCGCTCAGGTCCCCGATATTCACCTGCTGATAGAATATCTTGTAGCTTACTTTTATTATCTCTGCGTTTTCGTACTGCTGTAACTTGACGGCAGTCTCTTCTCTCAGACTTCCTAAACTCGTTTTTGGCGGGACTCTCAGAGAGATCGTTCCCTTTTTGGGGCATATACATGGCTCCTGCCCGCATTCGGTACATACATTCGGTTCTTGCTTTCCCGGTATGGGTATTGGTTGCTCTGATGGTTTTGGTTTACCTGAAATAGATTCCGGCAAAGGTTGTTCTTCAAAAGGTGAAATTATCTTGGCACTGATAAATTCAGTCTCTGATAAGTCAGGATTTTTTCTGCAATAATTACCCCTGTTGTGCTGAATGCCTATTGTGCCGTCCCTGCAAAGCTCTCTTATAGCATTTGAAACAGCTCTGACATTGGTAGGTACGGGGAATGTAAGAGTTCTTCTATATTCATCATCTATCTCTTTTACAAGCTTGTCTTTGATATCATCAAGACGCGATTCAAGGTGTTCTTTGAATATGAGCATTGGAAAGTAAACCTGATTAAGGGCCTCAAGAACCCTTTCCTTTGAACAATCTCCCGGAAGGGTTTCAAGAATAATGTCATCTTCATTCACTGTTTGACCATATTGCTCCCAATGAACAAAGACAAGCCCGGCCTTCTTGATGCGTTCGATAATATAGGATTGATCAGTCCGTGCGATTCTCTCGTAGTCGGCCTTCTTTGATGAGTTTCGGGTTCCTTCTGCAAGAGATTTAGCGGCGCTGACCCGTTTTGCCCATTTCAAAAGGTCCTTATCGGATAACAATTGAAATTTGTCATCCTTGGGTTCAAGCAAAAGTATAAGGTTCCGAACATCCATCCCGTAATAAATATTGTGCCGTTCTTCCTGTGTCAAACGTCTTCCGGTCAAGACATATCTCGGACGGTTTTTATCAAACTGATTTAGCAATTGTTTTGTCTGGTCTACCGATGTGTATACAAGCGTGCTTGATGATTCTCTGAATATTTCTGACTTAAATAAATTAATAATGAATTCCCGTGCAAGTTCATCGTCATACTGAAGTGACTTATATTCAACCTTTGCTTCCGGCTGTTCTTCGAGGTCGAAATAAAATCTGTCTCCCTCTCCGGTATGAAAGTAAGCTGCGTACTTCTGAAAGTTCATTACCCCCTGATTCAATTCATTGATATCTACAGTAGGTGAAAGCAGGTCCATCACAAGCATGTTTCGGGAAACACCTTTTTCAGCTTCAAATCCGGTAAGTGTATAAAGAAGGACGGCTGAAGATAACTTGTTTGCGACAGGCACCCTGAGTTTTAACTCTTCCATATTCTCTTTTGCTCTATTGATAAGGTCGCCCCCGATATCTAAATCTTTCAGCATTACTATGTTTGCCTTATCTTCAAGCGAGGCATCTGCCGGTGTAATGATGTCATTTGCAATATGTGTAATCTTGACCAGGTTGCCGAGAAAAGAGATTGCCCCCCTGACATTCTGGAAGCCGCCTCTTGATGGTATCTTCTTTAAAACTATATCCATCAGTAAAGGAGAGAAGGGATAGGTCTCCCTGAATCTGCCCTTTATTTCTTCAGAATCAAATGCAGCATGTTTCTGCCACAACTGGACATAACTATCAATAACAGGAGAAATATCATTCCTGTTAAATGTCATGTAATTTTCAAATAATCTGTGGAGTATGACATTGCAACGGTCCTTCGTATTATCAAACTGCACCGAACACCTTGAAACACGCTTTAGAGTGCTTCCCGGTTCATCTCTATCACTGTATATACTTGCAAACATGGTTACCTGTTTTGATCTGTTGCTGAATTCCGAAAGCATCTGCAGGAAAGCGATATGCTGTGACTGGAGTGCAGAATCAGCAATCACTTTTATACCCTGTTCGAGTTCGTCGAAGATGAGTACAATTTTTTTATCTCCAAGCGCCTTCTTGAACTCTTCAAGCTTTGGATGTGTCTTGCCTTTCTTAAACTCCTTGCCAAGAGCATTGAAAATCATGTCCCATACAGAATCAAGGGGATTATCTGTGAATTTATTTATAACAACTAAAAAAGCATCAGGTATGTCGCATTGTATCTTGTTCTGTTTAAGCCATTTCTGTGCTATGTCCGGATATTTAAAGAAGTTGTATATAAGAAGAAGCAGATGCGATTTACCGCTACCCTTCAACCCTTCAAAAAGAAATAGTCCGGATGTATCCTTCTTCGATGACAAACGGGTATTGATCTGTTCAATAACTTTCAGGATGTCAGAGGTTGGATATGTTAAGTTAAAAAATGCCTCCGGATTGGCTTCAATTTTTTGGGAATTGTCGGCATGAAGGTTTGCTAAATCTATGATACCTTCAATCCCGTCGTCGGATATTGTTTCTTTTCGTGGTGTCAGAAAAGCTGAATAGCTCATAAATATATGATCCTTTATAATCGGAATGTAAAATTATAGCTAAAATGGGGAATTTTTGTTAAGAAATATATGGAAGTATAGAGAAATTATTCGGAATGGTTTTTCGATACGTCAGCGACTACAGCTATCTCAAAAAGCCACATACATCTTGTAAGCAATCGTTAAAAACTCCCCCAGATTTTCGGCTGACAGGTGTTTCTCCTGGACGAATTCGTACATGTCGATATTGGTATCAATAGCTTCTGCTATCTTTTCGTGAATATATTTTTCACCGTACAGTCCCCAGCCGGCCCCGTTCCCTGACTTTAAAATTATTGATTTGATTTTAATTGTGTCTTTCCGATAAAATATTTGTCCTTTTACAGGTTAAGCATTTTTATTTTTATAAACTATAAAAATTCACAGGAATCCCGGATCAAGGCGGTTTTTATGATAGATAAACAATGTGAGCAGATACTTGACAAATATCATAATGAAAAGGGAAGTGTGATCTCCATCCTCCAGGATATGCAGGAAAGCTTCGGCTATATCCGTGAAGACGTGATCAACTGGTTTGCGGAAAGGCTTAACATTCCTTCAAGCAACTTCTTCGGCGTAACTACTTTTTATGCCCAGTTTTACCTTAAGCCGAGAGGCAAAAATATTATCACTGCATGTTGTGGGACAGCCTGTCACGTCAAAGGGTCAGGTCCGATCATCAGTAAGATACGGAAAGAACTGAAACTTCCGGCAGGAGAAACAACCAGCAGTGACGGGAAGTTCACAGTAGAGAGCGTGGCCTGTGTGGGCGCCTGCAGTATTGCTCCTGTGTTTATAGCAAATAAAAAGGTTTTCGGGAAAATGACCTCTGAGAAAGCGGCTGAAATGCTGAAGGAAATAGATAAAGGTAAAGGGGTATAACATGCCGACAAAGAAAACAGCCGGGACAATAACTATAAAAGACCTGGTCGTAAGAGTTTGTGTAGGGACCGGCGGACTGGCTGCAGGGAGCCAGACCGTTATTGATGAATTCGGCAAACAGCTCAAATCTCACGGAATAAAGGCTGAGATAATAAAAAAATGTGTTAACAAAACAGGATGCCGTGGTTTTTGTGCAAAGGATGTGCTTGTAGATGTTCTCCTTAACGGAAGCTCCGAAACATATCAGCTTCTCACCCCTGACATGGTGGGCAGGATTGTTGAAGAACATATATTGAACGGCAACCCCGTAAAGGAATGGCTTGTTGGTCCTGAGTATCATGCCTTCCATGACAGGCAGACGAAAATACTTCTCAAACAATGCGGGCACATCGACCCTGAAGATATTGATGCATATGTTGCCATCGGGGGTTACGAAGGCGCCGGAAAGGCATTATCACTTGAGCCTTTTGAAGTAATCGAAGAGGTAAGGGCTTCAGGACTTAGGGGGAGGGGTGGAGCAGGTTTCTTGACCGGACTCAAGTGGGAATTGTGCAGCAAAGCAGACGGAAGCCCAAAATATATAATCTGTAATGCCGATGAGGGTGATCCCGGGGCCTTTATGGACCGCTCGGTTATAGAAGGAAATCCCCACTCTGTTATTGAAGGCATGATCATCGGAGGTTGTGCGATCGGGGCAAATTACGGCTATGTTTATATACGGGCGGAATATCCTCTTGCAATAGAACGGCTGAAAATAGCAATAAATGCCGCAAGGAAAAAAGGCTTTCTCGGAAAGCATATTTTTAAGAGCAAATTTGATTTTGATATACGCATCAAGGAAGGCGCAGGTGCATTTATCTGCGGTGAAGAGACAGCGCTTATTGCTTCAATTGAGGGCAAGCGCGGAATGCCGCGCGCAAAACCGCCGTTCCCTGCATATAAAGGTTTGTGGGGCAAGCCCACCGTGATCAATAATGTCGAGACACTTGCAAACCTCCCCTCGATCATCATGAAGGGCGCCAAATGGTTTTCATCAATAGGCACCGAAAAGAGCAAGGGGACCAAGGTGTTTGCATTGACGGGCAGGATAAAAAATACCGGGCTTATCGAAGTGCCGATGGGTATCTCGCTTAAAGAGATAATCTATGACATCGGCGGCGGATGCGAGAAAAACCGCAAGCTCAAAGCGGTGCAGACAGGGGGCCCCTCCGGCGGCTGCATCCCGGCGTCCCATATCGACATGCCTGTGGACTATGAATCGCTTACGGCCATCGGCTCGATGATGGGCTCAGGCGGGATGGTTGTAATGGATGAAACAACCTGCATGGTCGACATGTCGAAATTCTTTCTTTCATTTACCGAGAACGAATCCTGCGGCAAATGCACTCCCTGCAGGATCGGGACCAAGAGAATGCTCGAAATATTGACAAGAATAACCGAGGGCAAGGGCAAGGAAAGCGACATTGATTTGCTGATAGAACTCGGCAATGATATAAAATTATCATCATTGTGCGGCCTCGGCATGTCGGCGCCTAATCCCGTGCTATCGACCATCAGGTTTTTCAGGGACGAATATGAGGCGCACATAAAAGAGGGCATATGCCCTGCCGGGGTATGCAAGGCGCTGCGCAGGTACACCGTGAATACCGATATCTGCAAGATGTGCGGCAAGTGCTTCAAGGCATGCCCTTCCGGTGCAATTGCATGGGAAAAGAAAAAGCCGGCGGAGATCGATAAGGCAAAATGTATAAAGTGCGGCGCGTGCTACGACGCGTGTCCGTTTAATTCAATTTTTTGATCTGTACTTTTACCGGGAGGAATTATGGTAGCTGCAAAACTGTTAAAAAAAGTAACATTATTTAAAGACCTTTCAGATGCTGAACTCAAGAAAGTTGCAGCAATTATCAAGACGGCATCTTTTTCCAAGGGAATTATGATCTATGAAGAAGGCAGTCCTGTGCAGGGCCTTCATATTATTGAAAAAGGACGGGTCAAGGTCACCAGAAAAACAAAAGATGGTGGAAGGCAGGTATTGGCTATACTGAAAGCTAATACTTTTTTTGGCGAACTTTCACTCCTTGACGGACGTTACCATTCAGCTTCGATAGAAACACTCGAAAATACAAAAGTGTTCATTATTAAAAAAGAAGATATGGATAAATTTCTGAAGCAAAATCCGGCTATTGCATACAAGATTGTCCGGGATATCGCAATTTCCATCTGCGATATCCTGCGCAGTATGAATGATAAATTCATGAATATGGTTGATTACTTGTGGAAGTAAGTGTTCAGAATAATTTTGTTTGGAGGTTACCTTGTCTGACAGGAAATTAAGCATAACAATAAACGGCATCGAAACCATGTGCGACAGGGACGATACTATCCTGAAGGTTGCCAAAAAGATCGGGATCAGGATACCGCATCTTTGCCATGATAAGAGGCTTGAGCCTTATGGCGGCTGCCGTTTATGTATTGTAAAAGTGAAGGGGATTCCCAGACCGTTGTCAGCATGTACCACACCTGTGGCAAATAACATGGAGGTCACTACAGACACCGATGAAATCAAAAAAATAAGAAAAACCCTGATTGAGCTTCTTTTGTCCAACCACCCTAATGACTGCATGAGATGCGAAAGGACGGGAGACTGCAAACTCCAGAATTTATCTTACGAATACGGAGTTGACGGCAGCCGTTTTGAGGGTGAAAAGTGGGATCTGCCGATACGGGAGGACAATCCCTTCATCACCTATGAGCCGAACAAGTGCATCCTGTGCGGAAGATGTGTGAGGATATGCAATGAAGTCGTGATGGCAGGAACCATTGACCTGGTTGGAAGGGGTTTCAATTCAATGCCGGATACTGCTTTCAGAAAACCGCGTACCCTTGAAAACTGCGAATTCTGCGGGCAATGTGTATCCACCTGTCCGACAGCCGCTCTGACTGACAGAAAGGGCCGCGGCAAGGGACGCTCTTATGATATGAAGAAAGTTAAGACCACGTGCTCATACTGCGGAACGGGATGTAATTTTTACCTTAATGTAAGAGGCGGCAAGGTAGTAAAGGTTACCTCTGATACTACTGCGCCTGTGAACCAGGGGAATCTCTGCATTAAGGGCCGCTACGGTTATGATTTCATTCATAGTGATGAAAGGATAAAGACGCCGCTTATCAGAAAGGGAGATAAATTTATTGAGGCCACCTGGGACGAGGCGCTTGAACTCATTGCAAAGAAGTTAAATGCACTTATACGGGAGCACGGGGCTGAGAAAGTCGGCGGGTTTTCATCATCCAGATGCACCAACGAGGAAAACTATCTCCTCTCAAAATGGGTGAGATGCGCAATTGGATCGAACAACGTAGACAATTGCGCGCGTGTCTGACACGCCCCTACTGTGGCCGGTCTGGCCACCAGCCTTGGAGCAGGCGCTGCTACAAATTCATTATCACAGATGCCGGATATAGATACGCTCTTTTTGTTCGGGTCCAACCCGACAGAGGCGCATCCAATAGTTTCCCTCTGGCTTAAAAAAGCCCTGCGCAAGGGAGCCAAACTCATTGTCGGCGATCCGAGAAAGACCTGGATGGCAAAACGTGCTGACGTCTGGCTTAACCTGAAGCCCGGCAGCAACATAGCCATGATGAACGGCCTTGTAAATGTAATATTGCAAAACGGCTGGGAGAACAAAGAATTTATTGCAAAGAGGACTGAGAGTTTTGATGAACTTAAGGCAAAGGTCAGGGAGTACGATCTTGACCGTGTTGAAAAACTGACCGGGGTTGCAAAAGAGAAGATCATTGAAGCAGCCCGTTTATATTCTCATGCCGGCAAGGCGATGATCGTTTATGGTCTCGGCGTTACCGAACACCAGACAGGAACGGAAAACGCAATGGCGATCGCCAATCTTGCGCTTGTCTGCGGTCACATCGGCAGGCCTTCAACCGGCATCATGGCGCTCAGAGGGCAGAACAATGTTCAGGGCGCTTCAGATCTGGGGCCATTACCGGCAACGCTTCCCGGCTATCAGCCTGTAACAAGTCCTGAGGCCCGCGCGAAATTTGAAAAGGCATGGAACGTTAAAATAAGCCCCAAACCGGGACTCAAATCCGTTGAAATGCTCGATGAATGCAAGAAGGGAAATTTCAAGGGATTGTTTATCCTCGGAGAGGACCCTGCTCAGACAGACCCCGATCTTAACCATGTATGCAGCGCACTGGAATCAGTTGAATTCCTTGTAGTGCAGGATATCTTCCATACCGAGACAACACGGTTTGCTCACGTAATATTGCCGGGTGCAAGTTTTGCTGAAAAGGACGGTACCTTTACAAACGGTGAACGCAGGGTTCAGCGCGTGAGAAAGGCCATAGAGCCTGTTGCCGGCATGGCTGAATGGCAGGTTATCAGCAAGCTTTCAACTCTTATGGGTTATCCAATGAATTACAATCATCCATCAGAGATCATGGATGAGATCGCGAGTCTTGTTCCTATTTATGGCGGGATCAGCTACGATCGTCTTGATAATGGAGGCATTCAGTGGCCCTGTCCGACAAAGGATCATCCCGGGACAACAACCCTGTATACGGATTTGTTCTCAAGACCCGGCGGATTAGCGAAATTCATGGCGCTCGACCATAAAGGTTCAGGCGAAGTGCCGGACAAAAAATATCCGTTTGTGCTGATAACCGGAAGGATCCGTGAACACTATAACAACGGTTCAATGACCACAAGGGTCGCGGGAATCATGGAACTTGTACCCGAAGAACTGCTTGAGATTAATAAAAAAGACGCAGCCAAACTGAACATCAAGACCGGCGATTTTGTGAAGGTGTCATCACGCAGGGGCGAGATAAAAGTAAAGGCCAGGATCACAGAGCGTTCACAGGCTGGTAATGTATTTCTTACGTTCCATTTCAAGAATGCATTAACAAATATCCTGACCTCTGAACACAGGGACCCGATCACTGGTACACCTGAATACAAATCATGTGCAGTAATGATAGAGAAGTAAGATAGTGATTATCATTTTTCGTTGATTGAAGAGTGAAAAAGATTTGTAGAAAATTATTTTATAGACTA
The DNA here is from genome assembly GCA_020057065.1 of Thermodesulfovibrionia bacterium. Taxonomy (GTDB): domain Bacteria; phylum Nitrospirota; class Thermodesulfovibrionia; order UBA6902; family UBA6902; genus SURF-23. The sequence goes on along the minus strand of JAGVGM010000103.1, from coordinate 7,597 downwards.
TCATTCTAAAATTTGTCAGTAACTCGTCACTTTCATATTAGAAGAAACGTACATGTACCGTCTCAATTCACTCTGTGCAATTTAACGATTACCAGTTGAAAACTTGTATCAGCGGCCAATTTGCAAAATGAGGGTAGGGGAAAAGGGGGAGGAAGCTTCTTTAAATATACACTACGCTTCTTTCACCCTTCTCAACCTGTCCGATTATGAAAGCATTTTCACCGAGGCGTGTAAATCTTTTCACGATCTTTTCTGCTTCAGTCCTGTTAACAACCATGATTAAACCAATTCCCATATTAAACGTCTTGTACATCTCACCTTCATCAACATTTCCTGTATTCTGAATAAGGTGGAATATCGGATGGATCGGCCAGCTTCCTCTTTCGATGACAAACTTTAATCTTTTATTTTGAGGAACTACCCGCGGAAGGTTTTCTGTAATGCCCCCTCCGGTTATATGAGCTATTCCTTTAATATTGAAATTCTTTATAATTTTCAGGACACTTTTAACGTAGATACTTGTTGGTTTTAAAAGTTCTTCACCGATTGAACAGCCGAGTTCTTTTATTTTCTTCTTTGGACTGTATTTTTTAATGTCAAAAAAAAGTTTTCTTGCAAGCGAATACCCGTTGCTGTGAAGACCGCTTGAGGAAAGTCCTATCAATATATCTCCGTCCATTATATCGCGACCATTGACGATATATTTCTTGTCTACAATGCCGACCGCAAATCCCGCGAGGTCATATTCCCCTTCACTGTAAAATCCGGGCATTTCGGCAGTTTCCCCGCCGATAAGCGAACAGGCAGCCATTTTACACCCGTCTGCAATTCCTTTAATAACGGCACCGGCAGTCTTTGTTGAAAGCTTTCCTGTTGCAAAGTAATCGAGAAAGAAGAGGGGCTTTGCTCCGCTTGTAAGAATATCATTTACTGACATGGCAACAAGGTCGATCCCTACTGTATCGTGTTTGTTCATCAAAAAGGCAATTTTTAATTTTGTTCCGACACCGTCCGTGCTGCTAACAAGGACCGGATTTTGACATTCAGATTTATCAATATTAAAAAAGGCCCCGAAAGAACCAATCTCGTTAATCACATTTTTTGAAAATGTTGAGCGCGCAAGCGGCTTGATGATATCCACGAGCCTATTACCCTTATCAATGTTTACGCCGGACTTTTTATAAGTTAATTTCATAGTTTTTTTTAATTTTTTTCAGCGCGGCCTCTGCTGCCTCCTGCGCTGCGGCTTTCTTTGTTTTACCTTTGCCCAGACCCAGGTAATCATCATTTATGAATACTTTTACTTCAAAGGTCTTCTTGTGTTCCGGTCCTTCTTCTTTGTGCACGACATATGCCGGCAGCACGCCGAATTGTGCCTGGGCCACTTCCTGGAGTTTTGTCTTGAAATCAAAGATGAATTTTTTTGTTGAGAGTTCGTCTGTTTTGTGTATTAAATGCCTGTGAATGAAATCCCTTGCCTTTTTATAACCTCCGTCCAGATAGATTGCAGCCAGCAGGGCCTCAAAGGCATCGGCAAGAAGGGAGTTTTTGGCCCTCCCCCCGGTCAGTTCCTCGCCTTTACCGAGAAGCAGATGTTTACCGATATCGATGTTTTGGGCAGTTTCAGCGAGTGTTGCCTCCTGAACAGTGTATGACTTTATTCTTGAAAGGTCCGCCTCTGTATATTCCGGATGAGAGGTAAAAATATATTCGCTTATGATCAGTTCAAGGACAGAATCTCCAAGGAATTCCATGCGCTCATTAAATGATAAAACGCCTTTCTGTTTCTCATGGGCATATGACTTGTGGGTGATCGCCTCTTTTAAGAGAGATTTTTTTTTGAACTTGTAACCGAGACTGCTTTCAAGGTCAGCTAAATTTTTTGAAGATGATGCACGCATTCGTTCCACCGAAACCAAATGAATTGGACATTGCTATATTTATATCGAGAGGTCTTGCTTTGTGAGGCACATAATCAAGATCGCACCCCGCATCAGGATTGTCATGATTAATGGTAGGAGGTACAAGCCTGTTATAAATGCTGAGCGCACAGATCCCTGCCTCTACTCCTCCTGAAGCGCCGAGTAGATGACCGATCATTGATTTTGTGGAACTGACACATAATTTATAGGCGTGTGCGCCGAAGACATTTTTTATCGCTGAAGTCTCCAGTTCATCGCCGTATTTTGTTGAAGTTCCGTGTGCATTGATATAATCGACTTCATCTGGACGGATACCGGCGTCTTTTAATGCATATCCCATGCATTTTGCCGCGCCTTCACCGTTAGGCGAAGGGCTTGTTATATGATATGCGTCTGAATTGAGTCCGTAACCTATCAGTTCAGCATAAATTTTGGCGCCTCTGTTTATGGCGTGTTCTCTTTCTTCAAGGATCAATACCCCTGCGCCTTCCCCCATGACAAAACCGTCTCTGTCCCGGTCAAAGGGTCTGCTCGCCTTTTCAGGTGAGGCATTCCTTGTAGAGAGGGCTTTCATGGATGTAAAACCGGCAATACACAACGGCGTTATGCAAGCCTCGGTCCCTCCACAGATCATTGTATCAGCAACGTCATGCTGAATTAACTTGAAAGCGTCGCCGATCGAATGGGTCCCTGTAGCGCATGCTGTAGAAACGGCAGAATTCGGGCCTTTAGCGCCGAAGCGGATAGAAATCTGACCGGCGGTCAGGTTTATTATTGTCATCGGGATAAAGAAAGGAGATACCCTTTTAGGACCTTTTTCAAGCAGGACCTGGTTATAATGCTCAATTGCAGACAGCCCGCCGATACCGGCGCCGACAATTACCCCGACCCTGTCAGCGTTGCTTTCCGTAACCTTGAACCCGGAATCCTCCATCGCCAGTGTTGCAGCAGAAAGGCCCAGATGAATAAACCGGTCCATTTTTTTCTGTTCTTTTATTTCTATAAACCGGTCTATTTCGAAGTCAGGGACCTCTCCGGCTATCTGGCACGGCAGGCCCTCAGGATTGAAGTGGCTTATTATCCTTATGGCGGGTCGACCCTCTAAGAGGCCCTTCCAGGATTTTTCTGTACCTGTACCAAGGGGGGTTATTAATCCCACTCCTGTAACTACAACTCGTCTTTTCATTATATTTTTATTAGATAATTAAGATATTAGATCTTAATGTCCAGTGTTGAAGCCGTTTGTTTATGGTTCGTTAGCTAAAAGCTGACAGCTATTAGCTATCAGCTTTTAATGTTAGCTTCCTGACTTTTCTTCTATGTATTTGATAGCATCCTGTACTTTAAGGATTTTCTCAGCGTCATCGTCAGGGATCTCAATGTTAAAGGCCTCTTCAAAGGCCATTACAAGTTCAACTGTATCGAGTGAGTCAGCGCCGAGATCTTCAACAAATGAAGCTTCATGGGTGACCTTTTCCATATCAACGCCAAGCTGTTTTGCTATTATCTCTTTTACTTTTGCTTCAACTGCCATCAAGCACCTCCGGTTTAATAAATTTATAAATTAATTGCTAAAATTACAAGATATCAATTATACATTTTCAGATGAAATATTTCACCTAATTAGCTGTCAGCCATGTAACCGTTCAGTTACAGGTAGTTATTACCCCCCCCTTTGGAAAAGGGGGGCGAGGGGGGATTATTTAAATTCATTCTATAAAATCTCCCCTAACCCCTCTTTTTCAAAGAGGGGAATTATCCAATATACCAGTATCTGGACGGTTACAAAACTATTTTACATATACATACCACCGTTTACATGGATAACCTGCCCGGTTATGTAGTCAGCCTCTTTAGATGCAAGGAATATGACCGCATTTGTTACGTCTTCAGACGTCCCGAACTGTCCCAGAGGTATGGCTTTTTTCATCTCCTCCCTGACCGTATCGGAAAGCACATCGGTCATTGCAGTCTTAATGAATCCCGGCGCAACCGCATTGGCCCTGATGCCACGGCTTGCATATTCCTTTGCAATTGTTTTAGTTAGCCCGATAAGCCCGGCCTTTGAGGCGCTGTAATTCGCCTGACCGGGATTGCCCATAAAGGCAACCACAGAAGATATACTGATAATCTTACCGGAACGCCGCTTTGCCATAATCTTTACAGCTTCCTTGCTGCATAAGAATGAGCCTTTAAGGTTGATATTCAGCACTGCATCCCAGTCTTCTTCCTTCATCCTGAGCAATACATTATCTTTAGTAATTCCGGCATTGTTCACAAGTATATCAAGAACGCCGAACTCTTTCATAAAAGTCTCAAAGGCAGAAGAAACATCACTCTGTTTTGAGACGTCGAGTTTTATGGAAATACTTTTACGGCCTGATTCCCTGATCTCCTGTGCGGTTTTTTCAGCGCTTTCGATGTTAACATCGGCAATGCCGATATCAGCGCCTTCCTTTGCCATTCCAAAGGCTATGGCCTTGCCGATCCCCTGTGCTGCGCCTGTGATCAATGCTTTTTTCCCTTCAAGCCTCATTATACCTCCACAATAATAATAATAATTAGTAATGAGTAATTATTAATTAACAATTAATGATTTAGGTTACTTCCTTAATTATTCATTACTAATTGTTAATTACAAAGACGGGATATTATAAAATTTCATCTATAATTAGGCAATACAAAAGTCTGTAGGTTATAATACCTCCGATGAAATTACTCCTCATCTCCCTGCAATCCAATGCCTATATTACAGGACTGAAATATGTGGCAGCCAATGCGCGCTCGCATGGACATGATGTGAAAATATTATTTCTGCCCGGGTATCTGGAAAGCACGTTAAATCCTGCGATTGAGGAATTGATTCCCAATTTTCAGCCCGACCTGATCGGCATAAGCCTTATGTCAATCGAATTTTATCCTGCAAAAAATCTTTCACGTTTATTGAAAGAGAGATTTGACATACCAATAATCTGGGGTGGGGTGCATGCAATCATCAAACCGGAGGAATGCATAAAGTACGCAGACTATGTATGTGCCGGAGAAGGAGAGCATGCTATTGTGTCATTGCTGGAACATATAAAAAATAAAGGAAGGGGCATTCCGCCGGATATTCCCGGTGTGTGGGTTAATCATAATCGGGACATAATACAACAAGCGGTGGCGCAACCTGAGGCAAACCTTGACAGCCTTCCGTTTCAGGAGTATCTGCCGGATTATTTCTACTGTTTTCACAATAACAGGATATACAATTTCGCGGAACACCAGCGGTTATTCCGTCAGTATGCGCTGTACGGAGGGACCTGCCATATGATGATAACCACACGCGGCTGCCCGTTTCACTGCTCGTATTGCGGAAATTCCGCATTTATCAACGTATTTGGCAGAAAGGTCCGGGAGAGGTCGGTTAGAAATGTAATTGATGAAATAAAGGAAGTCATAAAGAATCCCTTTATCCTTTATATAAATTTTCAGGATGACTGCTTTTTTACTCATAATAGGGAATGGATGGAAGAGTTCTGCAGGTTATATAAAGAACACGTTAACCTGCCTTTCATAGCGCGTGTTATCCCGACAATGCTGGACCGGGAAAAATTGTCTATGCTTGTTGATGCGGGTCTCTGCTGGATAGTTATGGGAATTCAATCAGGAAGCGACCGCGTCAATTTTGAGGTTTACGACAGAAAGATACGTTTTCCAGCAGTTAAAAAGGCGGCAGACCTTATCTCGGAAACACATGCTGCGCCGTTTTATGAGATGATAGTGGATAATCCGTATGAGACAGAAGAAGAACAAATAGAAACGATCGACGCCATTGCAGCATTGAAAAAGCCTTACATTGTTTCGCTCGCTCATCTGACCTTTTTCCCTGGTACTCCGCTTGCTGAAAAGGCGGTGAAGGATAACATTGTTACACCTGATGCATACCTGTTCCGGTATTTGCTCAATATTGATGAGACGTATTTAAACAAGCTGCTTGCAATAACTCCCTGCACTCCGCGGTTTATCATTAAATTTCTCAATAAACCTGAGGCGCAGAGAAAGCCGTTACATATATTTCTCCTCAACATCCTCCATTTCATAGTCAAAAGATCTGTCGAACCGGTTGTTTTTTTGTTCATAACAATGAGATCGCTTGATTACAAATTCAACTGGATAAGCAGGACGATCCTCGGAAACTGGAAATCTACGCTTGCAAGACTTGTCTCTAAATATCTCGGCAGGGGTGATCTCGATTTTGATCAGCGTTTGACGCTGGCGAAAAAGAACATGCCGGAGTTGTTTAAGGAATAAATATTAAACGAAAATAGTCAGATAATTTTTTTAATATCTTTTCCTCTTCACTATTAAATCTGATAGATATTACTCCCATTTCCCGGTGAGTTTCTTGGAATTATTGAACCATACCGTGAGGACCTTGTTGTTTCTGGGGAATGCAAATGTCATTACCTCTCTGTTTTGAATAGGACGGCACAAGGGCACGGATTATTTTCTATGTCGCGGAGGATAGGGTAACGCCGCCTCTGCTGTCGTCAGTTGTACTATATGTACCAGACTGGCTATTGAACCTCTATAAGTGTTTGGTGCAGACATGTTCTGTCACCAGTTGATTTGAAATTAAGTCAGAAGATGTTTTGTATTGCTTCTCTTGACGAATTTTTTCAAAATCCGTAACGGGTGACTTTTTGCTCTTGACAACCGGAGGCCTTATAAGTGTTATGTGTTTTTTGGGGTAAATATCTGAATATGTGTCCCCCTACAACTTGAATTGATTAAGAATATTAAAGTTCTTCAATCTACTATAATTACGCGAACATTAACCGGTGTCCTTTGGGATCTGGAACAGGGTCCCCAAATTCTTTTGCAGTGTCAATCCACAATTGAATAGCTTCCTTTGCACTGACTAAAGCTTCATCATAAGTCTGTCCATGTGCAGAACATCCGGGCAATTCTGGAACATCCGCGATATAAACTTTATCCTCTTCACTCCAATAAATTATTATCTCGTACTTATACATCTATAGTTCCTCCCCAAAATTATATTTCAAAATTATGTTTCTAACCTGTCGAACTTGATAAACTTTTGCTTTGCTACCATCACGTTGTAAATTAATTTTTTCTACAATGCCTTCTTTTCTAAAAATATGATGGCTTCCTCGTATGCGCTCCTCAAATCCCAACTTCTTTAACAAGCTACATAAATCATCAAACGATATGTTTGCATCCGAAGAACCACGACATATTTGCAGTAACAACTTGTCATATTTACTCATTTGATATTTAGTCTATCAAGATATATATCAAAAGTCACGAAAATTTATCTGTAATAGTAAGTCCTTAACACATAACGAGTCTGTAGAAAAAGTCTCCGGTGGGCCAAACCGTTTTGTTTTTGGGGGTCTCTTTACCCCTCCCTTACCTGAGATCGTTCAATACAGATCATTTTATGCATTCGATTTTTTGCTCATTCCCTCACAAATTTTCCGTGAGGGGTTTTTCTACATCTTCAACGTAAAGCTCACTGACGAGTGCCATGTACGACGTTAAAGAGCATGAAACTGATTTGAAAATCTCATGTCTCTGATCGTCAGTAAAAGCGTCCTGTGGCACTCGTTCACTCCAATGATTTGTGTACGCCCGGCATGGGCGTGAACTTATGGGGTGAGGCATCGGCT
>JAGVGM010000365.1 GCA_020057065.1 Thermodesulfovibrionia bacterium | reverse complement strand
TAATCTTCTGTCATGATCGCAGAAATTTTTTCAGATACCGCAGATGAAACAAATTGATTTATTGATACACCTTCATTTTTGGCTATCTCTCTGATATGTCGATGAATTGAGCCTGGCAATCTCAAACTAAGTGCACTCATTTTATCTCCTTTAATAGTTGTTTAGGGGTTATTGCTTTTATCCCAAATTTATCAATTCCATTGAAATCTTTAATGTTGTGGGTAACAATAGTTTCTGTTTGTGAAGCAACAGCTACCTCAAGTATGTGATCATCGTTCGGATCTTTTAAGAAAGGCCTCCATAAATAATATACTTTTTGATGGTCGCTAAGCCTACACAAATTGTCTAAAACAGCCTCTATTTGCTTTTCTGATAATCCCAGTTCTAATTTCTTTCTATTTAAAATGTCTTCATATTCAAATAATAAAGTAGTTGATAAAATTATCCGTATTTGACCTCGTTCAATAGCTCTCAAAATCTGATAAGAAGCTCCTTCAGAGGAATACAGTCCAGCATATAACACATTTGTATCAAGGATAATTCGCCTTTTGCCCATTTTAAAGTAATACTATATACGGTATTATGATGTCAAGCGTTTATTAGGCCAATGTCCAAAATTAGCCGCCGCGCGTAAGCGCGGTCGACTGCAAAGCGTGGTTAGGGTAATTAAGTATTGCCCCCATAATTCCCGCCGGAATTCCCGATAAACAACTTATTCGGATAGTTCAAAAAGATGATGCCGATCCCAGAGGGCAATACCACGATCTTTGGCAAAGGACATTGCGTCAGTGGTAAAGCCGCTCGGACAAATTACAATGCCCCTTGCGCCAGCAGCACCCTTCGGCATAACACCATTCAATTCCCTTATCACATCAACACCCACAGGTGATGCATGATTTTTACACTGAATATAAAGGGTAATTTCCACGCCAATATCATCGTTTCTCCGAGCTATGAGGTCGATTCCGCCATCGCGCGTCAAAGGTGTTGTTTCTACTTGCCATTTCTTTTGTTCCAATAGCCTTTTCACATGTCCCTCAAATTCTACCCCACCTATTTCACTGTAGTCCCTTGTAAATGCCGATTTGTGTTTTGAGGCTTTTAGATTTTCGGGAGGGACCAAACCAAACAAGCCGAAAAGCTCTTCATTTGACAATTTTGATTTCAGATCGATCGAAACGCCGTCTACCAACTCATCAAAAAGGATCTGTTTTTCCACCAAGATTTTCTCGATCCGTTCCTCAATCGTATCTTCTATAGTATACTTATAAATGTGAACGGGAAAGGTTTGGCCTAGACGGTGTGCCCTGTCCTCAGCCTGAAGCTCAACAGCAGGATTCCACCAGCGATCAAAATGGAAGACATACGAAGCATCCTGTAAATTTAGCCCTTGTCCGCCGGCCCGGAGGGAAAGAATGAGAACTTTATGATCTCGATCCTCTTTGAATGTCCTGATGATAGCATCTCGCTGTGTTGGGGAGAGGTCACCGGTATAGAGAAGAGGGTTAAAGGATTCAAGCCTTGATGCTATGGCATTTGCCCCGTACTGTGAATCCGTGAATTGTGAGAATATTAGTGCACGATATCCCTCAGATGCGAGAATATTTAAACGTTCCATGACATCGTCAAGTTTAACTGACACCCCTGAAGATGGGCAAAAATTGCATATCTGCTTCAATTTCATAATGAGTGCGAGAATATTTTCTATTCGAACAAGCTCGCCACTTTCCTTAAGTTGGATAATGCCTTCTTTTTCGGCCCGGTCGTAATATTCGCGTTGCTTGCCATCCATTGTTAACGATATTTGACTTACTATTTTAGGCGGAAGTTGAGGAAGCACATCATGTTTTTTCCGGCGAAGCTGTAAAGACTTATGTTTTTCTTGAAGCTCTAAGCCCGGTTTGAACCGTGGTGGTGTTTCACCTTCTTTCATAGATGTTACAAATTCGAGAATTGAGGCAAGATCATCTTCCCGATTTTCAAGCGGTGTGCCTGTAAGTGCCCATGCCCGTGTTCGATGCAAAAGTTTACATTTACGGCTTATTTCTACATCCCGATTCTTTATTTTTTGAGCTTCATCAAGAATGACAACGTCCCACACACGGCGACGGGGAGGGGATTGAGGATTGTTCGTACAATCAGATCGGAAGGTTTCATAACTCGTAAGGTAAATATGGGCAGGTGTAACCCATTGCCATGTTCGTTCTGTCGTTATACCACGAATGGTAGAGACACGTAATTCTGGAGCCCAACGGTGAATCTCTTTACGCCACTGTCCGACAAGGCCTGCTGGGGCGATTAATAGACAAGACTCAATGAGGCTTTGAAGAAAAAGAATTCTTAGGGCGCCTATCGCCTGAATTGTCTTCCCAAGTCCCATGTCATCAGCAAGTAACAAAGCATCTCTTGACAAAAGAGTTTTTATTCCTTCAATTTGATAGTCGAACAGCGATGCCGGCCACTCCAAGGGTCCGAGCTTTGAGAGCAACAAGTCAGTTGGTGGTTGGAGAAGGTAAGCCAATCGTCTTGAAAGTGGGATTTCAACGTCCGCATCATGGCTCACATCCTGCAAAGGTTGATCTACTAAACCTGATCTTGCCTGCTTCGCTGGCTTTGGGCTGGCCTGTTCCCCTTTTAATAGAATGCCGTTGAGGTCGACACTACCGCGGAAATGCTCATCTGGATGTTTATAATCGGTAATGAGATTAGCTGGTGTATTTAAAGCGCATGAGACAATTAATGAAATGGGTAGGGGCGGAGTGCTGTCACCAGATGCTGATAAGTGATCCGGTGCAGATAGGAAAAATTGCGGTACAGACAGCTTTTGTGGGATATGGCCGCTAAGTTTAACCGGACGTCTAAAAACTCCAAACCAGCGCGCCGTGGGGATGTTGTCAGTCTGATGTTCTGACCACCATGCCGCCTCCGTGGTCATCCTCTTTCACCTTTCTCTGGATAGACTTCTCGGAGGCCTAATAATGCTCGCTCGAAAGGCTCTGTAAGTAAACCATGTACGGCCAATTCGTGTAAAAATTTTAATTCAATTGCATCGTCAGCAGGTCTTCCCGGATGCCAAAAGAGATTCATAGGCCCTTCTGCTTCAATCCTATCCTGGATTTCAGTCGCCGCATAAGGAATAGCTTTAATTGCCGGTGCAATCCGGCAGACTGGAATTGATAATTGAATGTCTTGACAAAAAAGTTCACTACCGATCTCTTCAGCAAGGCAGAACATTAATCGCGGTATTTTCGGACACAAGGAGAGAAGTGATGCAGTTAATTTTTTTGTCGCATGCCGACGTATATCATCCTGTCGCCAGAGAAAGGTGTGCGGCGTTTCTATGCGATTATACGTAAATTCTATCGGCTCACCGCGTGCATTGATTAGAAATAGTGCCGCCAGATAGCCGGATTCATCCTGTACCGGTTGAATCTTGAGATACCCGGCTATACCTAAATCATTCAGTTCGTCTGCATCATGATAGGGTATGGGCATTGATAGAAGCCTCCGCAATGTTTATTCTTGAGCGCTGTTGGTTTCGTTACCTTCGGTTTCAACCTCCAAGTTCTTATTCTCTGTATAGTCCTGTTCAAGTTTTGTAACTTCTATTTCCGGCGTATATCCACTGTCAAGACGCTTGAGATCCCATTCAGTAATCCAACCTCTTACATATTGACGCATTCGCCGTGTAGTCTCCAATCGTTCTACGGATAGTACCTGCGGTGGGGTCCATTCATAGGCCTTGGCATGTATAGATTGTATTTTTTCATATGTCTGAATCAGCATTTCTTTATCAGGCGCTTTTAGGAGTTTAACTTCTTTAAATTCTGTTTGAATGGCCTTCATCCCTCTTTCGGCCTGGCTGGCCAGAAGAAGGTCACTTTCCATCCCTTTCGCTCTCAATCTGTTAGGTACTTTTTCAATATCATCCAGTTCCTCCAAAATTTTACTCTGGAAGTCTTCACTGATTGTAGCGACGACTGTCAGTCCCGTATAATTAGAATCGTCAAGTCTTCCAAGCCATCTTGCCAATTCCGCATAAGATTTAGCCCTTTGCATAAGCGAGTATTTTCCGATTAGTTCAACCTCATCAATCAGCAAAACCCATCCGGAATAACCAGCCGCGACAATGAGACGTGAAGCAAACTTAAATCTTTGTAAAGCAAGTTCTTTCACGGGAATCTTGTCAATCTTATAGGTTACAGGCTCTCGACACGCTCTAAGACATTTTTTTATTTCACTCGTCCCAATTTTATCACCCGACCAAAATCTGATAATGCGGGCACTGAATTCGGGATCATTTTTCATTTGTTTAAATAAAAATAGCGTGGCGGCAAATCTTGCATTGAGACCAGCCTCCTGATGTATCCATTGCTCAAAGTCATCATAAGATTGACTCTTAAAATTCAAGGCGGTGGCAATTTCGGTCATGGCGCTGCCACGTTTTTTAGGTACAATTGCAGCTTCAGCCGAGGCACGATATAATTTTACGGGATCAAAAAGAGGGGTTTCTTTGCTGATGACAACCTTACTACATACAAAATTCTGCTCCAAGGCAAGGTGCATCAGATATTCAAGGAGATGTGATTTCCCGGTGCCGAAATCACCTGCCACCAGCATTCCTTCGTTTTTACTTCCATCAGGAATCGCATGTTTTGTGTTCTGAAGTTGCCGGAGAAATATTTCTTCTATTTCCGGCTGATTACATCCCAACACTGTGACTGCGTCACGGTTCGGCACGCCATTGCGAAGTGCTTCTAAAGCGCGTCTATTTTTCACATGGTCATCAACGTTCATGCTCATACCTCCATTACACTCAATGCATTCGATCCGTCTAATTATTTCCCAGGCGAATCAGGGATGCCAGCGGGTTTTGTCTTTGCCTGTCTCTAACTTCATCCCATATTCTCAATTTCAAGGCATCATAACGGTTTAAACCCCGTTTATCATCATTGAGAAAATCCTTTGGGGCGATGGTCACAATCAGACAGCCTTCCATTTCATCAGTGCCATCAATGAATTGACGAAGCACTTCATAGGCATCCAACACGGCAGGCATGGAATAGAAAAAGCCATCATCAGGATTCTTTGATCTTGTTGAAATAAGGTAGCGCGTGATGTCGAGGGCAAGTACAAGGCCGCTTTTTCCATTGACCCGCAACCAGTGGACGAGTGAAAACAACATATGGCGGGCATTGTGCCGGGCAATCTTTTGAAAGATCAGTGCTTCCTTCAATGTTGAAATCAAACGGAGTTCCCCTCGCAACCACTCTTTGACAGCATTGCTTAAGAAAGGGGTAGCCGCTCCCGCGTCAAGCTGATCCATACAGAGACGAATCATCGCAATTCTGAATTCCTGGCACATTTCAAAATCGTGGAAGATTTTTTCTTCAAGCCATGAGTGTATTTCCTTTCTTAGGAATTTTTCCTCACGGTTGTTGAGTGCCGCTATGCGCTGAAGATTAAAGTCGTCGCGTAGCTCGGGCAGTTGGTAACTATTTTCTAAAAAGACTTTCTTAACAAATACATATGACAATTCGTCCCAATCAATCTGTCGAGCTACCTCATGAAACAAATTATCGATCCTGTGAATTTTTGTTGACACGGCATTGGCGGATGTAAAAAGATAGTTTTCCTCTTCTGAAGTTTTACGTAAAAGATTTAGTAATTGGTTATGGTCATTGTCTTCCATAGGGACGACAAATTTTACCGCAGCTCCGCCGTGTTTAATAAAATCATGCAAATACTCCCCACGAATCGTGTCTAACCACGCATTATGTGTGATGTTGTTCATGGCGTATACCTCCTAATCCTTGGAAAATGATATTCCGTAATATCGTTTGTCCTGGCCTTCTTGTGTGATGACGCGAATCGTGCCTGTGGTCCATTTTGTTCCTGTACTTGCCGGCAGTCTTATCACGAATCCCTTCTTGGTTGCGGTCACACCACTCTGATCAAGAAGATAAACGTCGCGAGCAAATTCCTGACGGGAATAATCCTTGGACTGCCCCGGCAATAGTGTTAATAATTTGTAAATCTCAAGAAGCGGTATGACGATCCCTTTGCCGACTTGATCCTTGCCGCGACTTTTTATCAGAGTTTCATAGGCCAAATAAAGACTCTCTAAAAAGACATCCGGCTTGAACCTTACAGGCTTATTTTGTAGGGTTTTAAGGTAACTCACCAGGGTTGAAGGACGCAGTCGTCTTTCTTTTTGTTTATCAATCTGAACCGCAAGTTCATTGGGCAGAATGCGTATGAGAAATGGATAGCAATAAAGTCTCTCATCTTGTTCAAACATTTTTACGCCCAAAGATTCTGACATCTCCAAAATCTCCTTGATAAATGTTGGGCTAGTTACATAGTTTTCACTATCGAAATCCCATCCCTCCTTGGTATTGCTAAATTGTTGTTTAAGCGCAGCGATTGCCTGTTCTGCAGACTCAATCGTTTTCTTCAAGTCGCGGAGATTACCCGTTTGGATGTTTATGCGGAATTTTTTCAAGGAATTGACGACCGAACCGGCAGCTTTTAATGTTGCCTCAACATCGGCTTGCGTCTTAGCAAGTGCCTTTTCAATACCATCCGGATAGATGTTTTCCATTCCCCCTCCTTTTTAGATGATTATTCAAATCAATATTATCTTGCCCTTGCCCTTCACTTTTTCAAAGTAAGCTCTATCAGCCGTAACCATAACACCATTTTCAAGTAAAGCCACGGCATGATATATGGCATCATAAAATGTAACCCCTTTAAATTCTCTCATTAAACTGAATGTTGAATTTACAAGTTCTCTTGTAATTTGGCAATCTCTAAACTCATATTCAAGAAGCAGTCCCAAAATCTTTTCAGCATCTTTTGCCCTTTTCAAACCCAGAACATTTCCAACCTCGTAAAGCCAGAGAGGCGGCAGTATAAATTCGTGCTCCTGATTAAGCCAGCCTTCCAGAAGTTCGATTGCCTTATCTTGATTTTCAGTTTCTCCGAGTACCCATTTCAAAATTACTGAAGCATCAGGCACAAAGACCTTCATGCGTGCCGCCCCCTGTCCCTTTTCAATGCCTCAACTATCTCTCCCACTGGCACCTTTTCGCCTTCGGACTTTAATGCCATAAGCTTTTCTGTTACCTTCT
>JAGVGM010000110.1 GCA_020057065.1 Thermodesulfovibrionia bacterium | reverse complement strand
GCGGCGCTGAACGGTGAGTGCAGGGTGCCAGCGCTCCGCGAGTGGAGAACCAGGCACTCGAAACGGACTCCCCATCGGGGGCCGCTCAGCGCCGCATTATCCGTCTATATTGATTGTTATCGTAGCAGTAGATAGATGATGTTGATGGTAAAGCAGACGGTTGTCAAAAGGGCAGCCTATATTTTTGAGTTGTACGCGAACACTCTTTCTGAGTTCTGACGCTGAATGATTGACGATACAGCCAGACCGAAAGAGACTGCGGATTCAAGAGAGCCTGTTGCTTATCGACTTTGAGCCTTACTGTTTGACAGAGAGAGACGCCGAAAATGAAAGAGCCTTTTGCTGATTAATAGTTGGAAAAGATGAAACGAAAGAAAATACCATACGAAACGAAATTGCCTGTTAAGCTGACATTGCACGAAAGGGATTTAATTAGAGACGAGACATTAGGTAATCCCGATTTTGCCAAGTTTGCAGTTGTGGAAGGCAAAGGTATTAGGGTTGATATGTCATTGGGTGACATTGAGGACATTCAGGGGTACATAGCGTCTGAGGCTAATCATACAGAGAACAAGAAACTACAGAAAGAGCTTGATCGACTTTTTGCCAAGCTGCAAGTCTTTCAGGATACTTACGATGATCAGGATGAGTAGCGGAGATAAAAAAAACGGATAACCATACGCTACCTTTAGGCGATTAAAGTCAAGCTTCTCCTCTGAAAATATCTTCTCTTTCTCAGTTAGAATTATATTCAAGAGAGAATGAGAAGGAGTTATTCTGCCCCATACCAGACATCATCTTGCCTTCTGAAAATCGATTATAGGGCAATTGTGTCCGCCCCCGGCGGATTCACCGAGGAGAAAAAGCCGTTTTTTATCTTTCTCTCCAGAAATTTGATTTTGAGTTATTTTGTCTCTAAAAACTATTTCTATAATTCTCCTCTAAAGTCCTTTGGTGATTATTCCAAACTGGCAATCCTACCATGTTTCGTTCCTTGCATTGTGCAGGACACTCACTTCCCCAATGAAAGTAAGAATCAGTAATTCCGTTTACAAAAACGGTCAGCGCAACTACTGGCTATTACAATTTAATCCTGCCCTGCCGTTACCTGGCAATTCTTGACATTATGCTGTATATACAGCATAATGGAATGCAGGAGGTGGAATATGCAGACAGACGCACACAGAACTCAGATATACCTAACAAAGGAGCAATATCAGTATCTCCGGCAGCAGGCAGAAAAGAATCGTTCAAGCATCGCCGGGATCATCCGCGAATTGATAGACCAGCGGCTTCCCAACGACAATGATTATAAGGATAATCCCTTGTTTTCTCTTTCTGACGACAGCCTGAAAATAGGCAGGAAAAAAGGTTCACGCAAGCATGATGATTATATTTACGGACGGAAAAAGTGAAGGGAAGAAATATCTTTATCGATACCAGCGCTTTTGTTGCCTTTCGCGTCGCGGATGATGATAATCATGACGAAGCTCAGGACTTTCTCAAGGAAATACAGACAAAGAGACTCAGGCTTCATACAACGAATTTTATCCTTGATGAAGTCTATACGTATTTCTGCAGATTCCATGCTGTAGCTGTAGAGATGGCAGAGCTTATTAAGAATAACCCTCTTATTACACTGCACAGAGTGAGTGCTGAAGATGAGGAAAAGGCATTTGAGATTCTAAAGCAACACGGAGATAAAGGCTTTTCATTTACTGATGCAACGAGTTTTACAGTCATGGAGCGTCTCGGACTAACCAATGCCTTTGCTTTTAATGAACATTTTTCTCAGTACGGACGTTTTGCTGTACTTCCTGTCGGCAGAATATGAACGCGACTGTCCAACCAGTCCGTCAACCCGATAAACGGACTCCCCAGGGGGGCCGCTCAGCGCCGCATTATATGATACGAAAGCACAGTATTATTAGGAATTAAGATGGCTGCAAATACTTCGATATCAAAAACTATAGTCGCTGGGCTGGCTGGAGGAATGACACTGAATATTGTAATGCTACTGACATTCCGATTGATTGGTTTCGGATGGCATGGCGGAGGGTTACTTCTTGATCCATCTATTCAGAGTCAGAAGCTCATTGCAGTATGGACTAAACTTGAACCTTTACCGTTGGTAGTCAATGCCCCGGCACCGATTATTTTAGGACTTATTTTATTCGGCAAGAGAGACATTATCACGTCGATATGAAGCAACATCTTTCCAGGCAGGCAAGAAATTGATAACGCGTCTTGGCGCAGAAGAGCGGTAACGATCACCAGAACATCCACCTGCCCGAATATAGCACATAAATACCGAGAATAAAATTTGTAACAGCATGCGAAATAATGCAAAGAAAAATACTTTTCCTGTAGTAAAGAAGCAGATTATAAAGAATTCCTGCAATGATGCCTGCCAGCCATAAACTGTGTTCCGAGCCGAAAAGCAGAACTGTAGTGATAAAGGAAGTAATGCTGAAAGTACCTATGGGAACCGATATAAAATTATGGTTATCAATCCATCTGATTACAAAGGACCTCCAGAAAATTTCTTCCATTATGGGAACTATGATCGATGAACCGTATATTCTGAAAAATATTGCAAGATAGAAAGTGCCCTTACCGAGCAATTCATAAGGATTGTTGTTTCTTGCCTCACCCAAAACTGCAAAGTCCCATGTCATATTTATCCATAAGATAAATACAAAGACCCCTAAAGCAACAGCAATGCAGATATCCTTAAACGATGCTGTTAGATTTATTTCTGAATATTTGCTTCTGAAATGAAGTAATATAAGGCCAACAACAATGCTTTTTGCGATATAAATCAGATAGACGTCAGACGTGAACATTGATTCCACCAGGACAAATGCCATAAAAACCGCAAAAGGGAAGACTCGCGGGAACCATGCCCGATTATAAATATCGTTCCATTTTTTAAGCATATTCAAAAATAACAAAAAAATGTTTTTATTACAAATATGTAAAATAATAAACTTATCATAGAATTATGTGAAGAAATTTCCCCCTTTGTAAAAGGGGGATGAAGGGGGATTTTTTAAAATATGCTTCAATTGAAAAAATCTCCCCTGACCCCTGCTTAAGGCACCTACTGTTGGTCTTTTCCAAAGAGGGGAATAAAGACCTGCTCAGGCCTGTTTAGAGGTGAATAAATCAATGAGTATATTTGAGATCGCAATGTTACTATGTTTTGGTTTTGCCTGGCCTTTTTCCATTTACAAGTCATACAGGTCCAGAAGCAACAGCGGCAAGAGCGTCGTCTTTTTATATATAGTCATTGCAGGCTATATATCCGGAATCATGCACAAAATCATTTACAATTTCGACCTTGTAATAATTTTATATGCCGTCAATGGTCTTATGGTTTTTATTGATATTTTACTCTATTACCGGAATAAGCGGTTATCAGACAACATGCATTAGTCATCATTTGAGTTTACGAGTATTGTAAACGGCCTCACTTTGCACTATTACTCTATTGCACTTTTGCACTATCGTAGCGTATGATACTTCCGTTTGCAGTCTTGGGCTTTGAAAGGGGACAACATGAATGAAATCATTCCAATTGAAGTAATCCAGCAAAAGATATTTCTGATTCGAAGGCAGAAAGTAATGCTCGACAAGGACTTGGCAGAACTATATGGGGTTAAGCCGATTAGATTAAGAGAGCAAGTTAAAAGAAATATACGGCGTTTCCCTGAAGATTTCATGTTTCAATTAAATGAACAGGAGATTAATAGCATGGTATCGCAAAATGCGATACCTTCCCGGAAGCATCTCGGAGGCTATCGACCTTATGTATTTACCGAGCAAGGGGTTGCAATGCTGGCCACTGTTCTTAACAGTGAAACAGCCATACAGGCGAATATTGCAATCATGAGAGCATTTGTAAAGCTAAGACAACTACTATCGACACATAAAGAACTTGCCCATAAATTGAGTCTGATCGAGAAAAAGATAGAAGAACATGATGAAAAGATTTACACTATTTTTGAGGCTATCCATCAGCTTATGATTCCTCCAGAAAAAAGTGTCCGAAGATCGGGTTTAGAAGAGAAGGAGGGGTTGAATAGCTGGAACGGCTGAAGCAACACATCCTCTCGTAAACTATGTGGTCAGCCAACCTACAAACTACACAACCAGCCACATAAAGAAGCAACCTGATCGGCATTTGTCAAATTGGCTGCGTTGCTTAATGTGCCTTTTTTCAACTGATCCCAGATTTCATCTGCCATGCTGTTTTCAATAGCAGCCCCGACAAAAAACAAATACGGCGAAAAACCTTTTTTAGAAAAAGCTTTCTGTATACGTGTGAGCGATGTCCTTGCCGTTTTTCAATGTTCGTCCGCTCCTGCCGGATAAATGCTTACGGTAATGTTTGTCCGTCGGCACTATATTTTTCTCCAGACATAAACACACTTCCTTAAGGGATTACGTCCGTGCTTGCCCATCTGCTGGCTGCTGTTTCCTTTGCCATTTGGAAGCACCAGGATGTTTTCTACTTTAAAGCCTAATTTTTCAGCGATATTTGAAAGTATTAAATCTACCGAGATACTTGCGCCGGCATAACGCACATTATCATTAACCATAAACATAAGCGAATTAGGTTTCAGCACTCGCTTACACTCTGATATAACACAGGCCATCTCATAGAAATACCCGCGCACCATCCTGGGAATGCCGTTGTTGTTCAACCGGCCTTGAGCCTTTTCATCTTCAAGATATCTTAAAATAGATTGTAATAATTCCTGACTTTCTGCTGCTTCTATCGCATTTGTCCACTTCGGATTGATTTGCAGCAAGTCCTTGGCCCGGTTTTCAACCGTGCAGCTCAGCATCTCTTGTCTTAGTTTAGTCAGCTCTTTTTCTCCGATGTCGAGTAATGCCAGTTCAAGCGCATAAGTTCTGGTGTAGTCATAACGATTACAGTACGGTGGAGACGTGAAAATAGCTTTGTATGATCTGTTCGGCAGCGTCGGCATTATATCGAGGCAGGAACCGTTAAAAAGGTTGATATTGCCTTGTAATATTCTTGTTGGGAACAAATCACTGTCGCCATTCGTACTTTGCAAATCGTGAAAAATATCATTTAGCTTGTCACATATCGCTTTGTCAAAATTGAGGATGTCACCTTTATTGAAAGGTCTTGCCCCTTGCCGGCGTCCTGACCGATAATCCCAGCGAAGATATTGTCCGTCTTTACGGGTAAAACTGATTGATTCAAACACACATAGAAGTGCAAATTGCAAGACCAATTGAACACGTTCATTTTCCTGCTGCAAAGCTCCGGTATATCGCTCAATGGAATCAAGGGTTTCTTTAGGATAGGCTCCGTATGTGATACGCAAACTGGGGAGCGTTTTTTTTGTCTTTGTTTTATGCCATGGATGATCAGTAATCCAGCGGTTGAGGGAGGTAAAATCTTTTTTGGTAAATTCTCTTTCCAGGCACTTTCTTGCAGAGATGATCTGTTGACCGATAGGAAGAAGTTCGATGCCGTCAGTATCAAGACCATATGCGCTTGCTGCAAATAAGGTTGTACCGCTTCCGGCAAATGGGTCCAGCACCTTACCGGAAGTAATTCCATATTGAGACAATAAATATTCGATAAGAGCCGCAGAAAAAGCCTCTTTATATTTATACCAGCGGTAAGATGGTCTGGGTTTATTGGCCTGAAAACTTACAAGCTGACGTGTCAATGACGGTTGGAGTTTAATTTTGCTATGAAAATGCTGCAAGAGCTTATGATCAAGAGCCTCTATTTCGGTTAAAGCGGTTTGTTGTTCTATGGAAATATCCGTCTGATTCTCATGCGTTATATCAAGACATACATTGTCTGCAACATTGTCATCGAACAAATCAAATAATGTTTTCTTAAGCAGAAAAAGTGGTTTATCTGCAAGCTGAGTAGATGAAAGCTTCATAAAAACAATTTACCCCTTAATAGTATTAGCATGATGATAATATGCAAGACTGGTATCCGTCAAGCCAAATGGACTTAAGGGGTGTCCAGCGGTGAGGGGAGTATGGATTTAATCATGGGTAACAAGGAGGTTGAAGAATTACATACGAGCCCTGTTCTCCTCGCTGCCTCAGCCACCGCATGGGACACAGCGGCAACCACTTTTCTATCGAATCCGCCTGGAATGATATAATCTTCATGCAGCTCGTCATCCTTCAGAATATGGGCGATAGCGATAGCTGCCGCTTCATAAACCAGAACTATCAAAAGAACCATTCCAGCCTCTTCATACTCCCTCAAAGCCAGACGGAAAGGTTATCGCTCTTAAGCGGCTGATTGACCGGAATCGCCCTGATACCGGCAATTTCAGCAATTGCCTCGTCCCTGTATTGCAATGAATATACACATAAAGCAGTTTTTCAGACAATAGAAAAATTTGGCGGGTAATTCAGGATGTTTGTAAGAGGAGAAGGGGAGCTCTCATTTATTGAACGCTAATCTAAGGAACGTCGGGATGGGTGTAACACTATACATGAGACAATAAACGTGGTGACGCGTCAATACATCAGGCAATAGCCCTTGCATGCAATATCTCTCTGTTGCTCATCAGCCGGATGTCATTCGTAGTAAGCGTAAGAACTGCAACTGTTCTTCCCTCAGCAGTAACAAACTCCACCTCAAAGGCATTTGAATCACCGTAACAATGCACGACCGCGCCTATATCACCTTCTGTTAAACCGTATTCCTTAATATCATGCGTCAAAACGACAGTGTCCAATTCTTTAATCATAATACTGTCCTCCTTAATTCTCATAAAGGATAAGCAGTCACAAAACGTGGACTTTTCTGCTCTTTATCAATAATCCACACCGTTCGCATTTTAATAAAATTTCCGGCAGGTGTTTTAATACTGCCGTCAATAATATATTTTACACCATGTTGAGATGAGATTACTTCAATGATGTCTTCTGATTGCGCTATATTCATTAAACCCTGCTTCAGTAAGCTGACATTAGTTTCATTAAATCCGGCAGAGCGCAAATATTTGGATTTTGTTTTACCGATAGGATGAGTTTCCGACAGCAAGTATTCCAAAAATTTTGAAATTGCAACATAAGCTTTTTCTTTATTTGTTAATTTCATATATCAGTCTTGGGTTATTGCTCTTAAGCGGCTGATTGACTGGAATCGCTCTGATACCGGCAATTTCAGCAATGCCTCGTCCCTGTATTGCAATGAATATACACAAAAAGCGGCTTTTCAGGCAATAGAAATATTTAGCATGAAAATATTTAGCTGGTAAGACATCGGCATGCTATTTCTTCACATCGGATTACCTGGGTGACTGGGATCAGGCTTTCAGGATGCATTTAATCCACTGAATATCCATCCCATCGCCTTAGAACCAATGGAATCACCCAACCTACAAATCCTACAACCACCCTGAACTTTTTGATGTCTCTCTTCAGAAGTCTCGCTGCATTAATAAGGGCTGCCAGAACTACCACTGCGGTTCCGTGCTGGTCATCATGAATAACCGGGATGTCGAGTTCTCTTCTCAGTCTCCGCTCTATTTCAAAGCAGCGGGGTGCGGATATGTCCTCAAAGTTTATACCGCCAAAGGCAGGAGAAATATTTTTTACGGTATTTATAATCTCTTCCGTATCTTTTGTCTTGAGGGCGATGGGAAAGGCATCAATCCCTGCAAACTCTTTAAAGATCATCGCCTTGCCTTCCATAACAGGCATTGCAGCCTCAGGACCTATATCACCAAGGCCGAGGACCGCGCTTCCGTCAGTTACTATTGCTACAGAATTACCTTTTATTGTATAGCGGTATGCATGCCCCTTGTTCTCCCTGATATCATTGCAGATCCTCGCCACACCGGGAGTATAAACTTTGGACAGGTCCTCACTGTCCTTAATCGGCACTTTGTTATGGATCTCTATTTCCCCCCCTTCATGTGCAGAAAAGGTCCTGTCCATTACCCGGAGAACCTTAACGCCGGCTATGTCTCTGATGGAGGCTACGAGCTCCTTTTCATGCCTTTCATCGCGTGCATTGACCGTGATATCCCGGACTACCTTCCCCTTCTCTGCACGGACAATATCGATTGCACCCAGATCACCTCCTGTAAGACTGATGGCATTTGCTATTTGGGAAAATTTGCCGATCCGGTTCTCGATTTCCGCCCGGATCGTTATGCTGTAACTTGGACTCGGAATTTGTGCCATTGTTATTTCCTTAATCAGGTATAACTATCCTATCAAAGATAAAGGTGATCAGCAATCAGGTTTGAATATTTTTTCTACCCCTTGTATTATAGAAAACACTAAATCGTCTTAAGAGGTTTAATATAATGAAAAATATTTTACGGCTGGGTCTTCCAAAAGGGAGCCTGCAGGAATCAACGCTGAAACTGTTCAAGAAGGCAGGATACAATATATCTGTTGACTCGCGCTCGTATTATCCTGTTTTTGATGATATGGAGATAGAGGCGCTGCTAATACGTGCACAGGAGATGGCGCGTTATGTAGATGATGGAGTCCTTGATGCAGGCCTTACAGGAAAGGACTGGATCCTTGAACAGGGCGCTGACGTGCATGAAGTTGCCGAACTGAATTATGCAAAGGGAGGACTCAGACCGGTTAAATGGGTTATTGCTGTTCCAAACGACTCGAAAATAAAAAACATAAAGGATTTAAACGGCAAACGCATCGCAACAGAGCTTGTCGGTTTCACAAAAAAATATCTCAAGTCAAAAGGGATCAAAGCTGAAGTGGATTTTTCATGGGGAGCGACAGAGGTGAAGCCTCCTCACCTTGCAGATGCAATTGTGGAATTGACAGAAACAGGATCATCATTGCGGGCCAATAACCTGCGAATAATCGAAACCATACTTGTATCAAGCACAAGGTTTGTTGCTAACAAAAAGGCATGGAAGGATAAATGGAAGAAGCAGAAGATGGAGAATATCGTTTTACTCCTCAAAGGCGCTCTTGCTGCCGAAGAAAAAGTGGGTTTAAAAATGAACGTGCCTGAGAAATCCATGAAGAGGGTGATGACCCTCCTTTCCGCTATGCATTCTCCAACTATGTCACAGCTTTCAGACAAGGGTTGGTACGCTCTTGAGGTTGTTATCGACGAGAGGGTTGTGCGTGATATCATTCCAAAGCTTAAATCAGTGGGGGCCTCGGGAATTATAGAGTATCCGTTGAATAAGGTGATACCGTAGTCCAAAATAATAACTGAAGGTTTGATTGGTTTCATTGGTTGAACATTTATGAAAATTGTTCTCTCAATTGCTGTTGCACTTATCATTCTGTTCCTTCTTGTCAGATTCCTTGAATATAAAAGCCTGTACTTTCCCTTAAGCACAATCGAGGCTACTCCTAAAGATATCGAAATTGATTATGAGGACGTTACTGTAACAACAACAGACGGGATCCGGATTTCCGGATGGTTCATCCCTGCCAAAAACCCGCGGGCTACACTATTATTCTGCCACGGCAACGGCGGTAATATCAGCCACCGTCTTGAGAAGATCAGCATGCTCAACTTCCTTGGCCTCAATGTATTCATCTTTGATTATCGCGGTTACGGCAAAAGCAACGGCAGTCCCTCAGAAAAGGGACTCTATCTTGACGCAGAAGCAGCGTATCAATATTTACTGCATGAAAAGGGTATTTCACCTGAGATTATCATTGCATACGGCGAATCTCTCGGAGGCGCTGTTGCCGTGGACCTGGCAAGCAGACATGAACTTGGAGGGATAATCATCGAGGAAGGGTTTACATCGGCAAAAGATATGGGGAAAACATTATTGCCTTTTATTCCCTCATCTATTTATAAGAGTGAATTTGATTCTTTGAAGAAAATAAAAAACATTAAGTCACCGAAATTGATATTTCACAGTCCTGATGATGAGATTGTGCCGTTGGAGTTTGGGAAAAAACTGTTCGATGAGGCTGCGGAACCAAAAGAATTTGTTCAACTGCAGGGCGGACATAACAATGCTTTTCTCATTTCAGAGGAGCTGTTTATGGGAAAGATTGATTCGTTTGTAGACAAATAGTTGTAAATCCAGTGTTAGATGTGATTAAATATTTGCTCTGTAAATATATCTTTGCAAATGCAAGTTTATCAATTATTAATAGTCTCAAAATAATATTTACAAACTGTTTGCCGTTGTCCGTCATGCCCGTGCTTAAAGCACCTACTGTTGGAGGACTTTTATCGGGCATCCATGGTTCGACAGGCTCACCATGACACCATTGTCACCCTGAGCTTGTCGAAGGGCTGGATTCCCGCTAAAAACATGCGGGAATGACGATTACAAAAATTTACAGACTATTATGAGAACCTTAAGGAGTAAATAAATGTACAAAGTCACTCTCATCCCAGGCGACGGCACAGGGCCGGAAATAACAGAAGCTGTAAGAAGAGTTCTTGAGGCAACAGGTGTTTCATTTGAATGGGAGATACAGAATGCAGGCGAAGATGTGTATCATCAGGAAGGAAATCCGCTTCCTGACAGAGTCCTTGAATCCATCAAGAGAAACAAAGTCGCTCTTAAAGGACCAATAACCACGCCTGTCGGCACCGGTTTCAGGAGTGTAAATGTTACGTTGAGACAGGCCCTTGATCTTTATAGCTGTTTAAGGCCATGCAAGTCATATGCCGGTGCGAGGACCAAATATTCAAACATCGACATTGTAATTGTTAGAGAAAACACTGAAGATCTTTATGCGGGCATTGAATATCAAAAAGATTCTGAAGGCGCAAAGGCTATTATTGATCTCGTAAAAAATATTTCCGGCAATACAATTCGTTCTGATTCAGGCATAAGCATAAAGCCGATTTCCGTTTTCGGTTCAGAGCGTATTGTCAGGTTTGCTTTTGAATATGCGAGAAAAAACAAAAGACGCAAAGTAACCTCCGTACACAAGGCTAATATCATGAAATACTCTGACGGGCTGTTCCTTGAGGTGTCGAGAGAAGTCGCCAAAAAATACCCGGACATTGAATTTGAAGACAAAATCATCGATAATATGTGTATGCAGCTTGTTCAAAAGCCGGAACTTTACGATGTTCTCGTTCTTCCCAACCTTTACGGCGACATTGTCTCAGACCTCGCCGCAGGATTGATCGGCGGACTCGGCCTTGCTCCGGGTGCAAATCTTGGCAGTGAATATGCTGTTTTTGAGGCGACTCACGGCAGCGCCCCGAAATACAAGGGGCTCAATAAGGTTAACCCTTTTGCCATGATGCTTAGCGGCGTTATGATGTTAAGATATCTTGGCGAAACCACGGCAGCAGAAAATTTAGATAATGCGATAGCTTCTACAATCAAAGAGGGGAAATACGTCACTTATGACATGAAGCCGTCTCCTGACGACCCAACTGCCGCAACCACGTCAGGCGTCGCTGACGCAATTGTTTCAAAAATCACAAGACAATAAATGGATTCTCACTCGTCAAGTTATATAATCATAATAATTTGTTTAATATTCATCGCCCTGCTTTCGAGTTCGGAAGTAGCATTCATTTCCGTTAACAGAATGAGGCTGCGGCATCTTATTGAGAAAGGGAACGAACACGCCAAAATCGCCCAGAAGATCAGGGACCAGCACGACCGTCTTTTCAGTGCAGTAATACTATCAGGAAATTTATTCACCGTCCTTGCAACCTCCATAGGCACAGCAGTGGCTATTGACTATTTTGGAGAAGACAAAGGCATTATCGTAGCAACTGTTGTGATAACCATACTGACCGTTGTGTTCGGCGAACTTACGCCTAAGACTTTTGGTGTTACTTATGCTGAGAGTATTTCCCTCGCATTGGCAAGGCCGATGGAAATATTCATAAAGTTTATCTCGCCTTTTGTATGGGTCTTCAATAAGATTTCAAACGGCTTAATCCGCCTGTTAGGCGGAGAGATAAAGCCTGCTCCACAGTTTCTGACTGAAGAAGAAATGAAGGCGATGATAAGCATTGGAGAAGAAGAAGGCGCACTCGAAAAAGAGGAAAAGGAAATGCTCCATAATGTCTTTGCGTTCGGAGACAAGAAGGTCACTGAAGCAATGGTGCCAAGGACCGAGATAGTGGCAATAACAGAGGACGCTTTGTTGGCAGAAGTCCTCTCGTTGGTGACAGATGCGGGCTATTCACGATATCCTGTTATTATGGAAAATGTCGACAACATTATTGGAGTATTATATGTCAAGGATATTTTAAGAAAAATGGCAAAAGAAGAAATTACTTCTAATACTCCGATCAGAAATTTCATCAGAGACGCTTATTATATTCCTGAAAGCAAAATGGTGACGGCGCTCCTTGATGAAATGCAGAAAAATAAATTCCAGATTGCCATTGTTCTGGATGAACACGGGGGCACCGCAGGACTTATCACTCTTGAAGACATCATGGAAGAAATCGTCGGCGGGCTCCAGGATGAATTTGAGGCTATTGAGGCGGAAAAAGAGGTTGAAGTTGTTGATGAGAGGACCTTTGTTGTGTCAGGGACAACGGGAATGGATGAGATTAATGAACTTGTCGGCACCGACCTTGACAGCAAGGATTTTCATACTATCGGGGGTTTCCTGTTTGGATTGTTCGGCCGGCTCCCAAAGGTTGGAGAACAGCTTAGGTACCACAGCCTGAGATTTCTCATCATCGAGATGGACGGCAAAAAGATAGAAAAACTAAGAATAACAAAGCTTTAAGAGCTTTACTACTGCTTTTCCGGGTTGTAATCAAGCCTGCCAGCCATCCCATCTGTTTCATATTTTATTCAATCTCACTTGCCTTGCAAAATTAAAAATTTGAATACCTTTATTTTTTCCGTGACAAAAAGCATCAATATCTGTAGAATTAATCTTTTAAAAATTCAATATCCAATTTATTAAAAGGAAAAGAATGGATCCAAGGGTTTCAGAAGATAAAGTACCGGCATATGATATAGTTGAAAATAAAATCAGGCAGTTTGATAACACGGTAATAATATTTCGCATTTTTTATATGCTCAATACCTTTATTTACAAGTTTCAACTGTTAAGAAAGGACAAATTGTGTATTCTGGAGATCCCAAAAAAAATGCTTCTTGATTTAAGAAATGGAGACGTTATAGCAGACAAGGAGATGACAAGAATTCTGGAATCATGTCTGGATAGCTCTGATTGCTGGAAAAGCGTTGCAACTTAACTCGAGAATTATTAAACATAATAATCATCTGTTCATATCTGCTGCAATTGACCTTCTTGTTTCTAAACTAATATAATGACTATAAGGCGTTGATGCTTCACCAGTACTAAGGAGTTCATAAGTAAGGTCTCATAGTTTGTCATTCCCGCAGGTAGTAAGCGGGAATCTATGGTTCGACAAGCTCACCATGACAGGCAATGTCACCCTGAGCCTGTCGAAGGGTGGATGCCCGATTAAAAATTTCGGGCATGACAGTTAAGGCTCTAAGTGTCTTTACTTATGAACGCATTATTAACTGCCTTTAATAAAATATAAATCTTTAGGATTCATGTCAAAAAAAGAAATTAAAACATTCCCTGTCCTTTTAGCAGGTGGAAGCGGCTCAAGATTGTGGCCCATATCGAGGGAGCTATATCCCAAACAGCTCGTCAGTTTTGTCGGAACAGATTCTTTAATTCAAAACACAATTAAACGGTTATCACCTGTAATGGAATCTTCAAGAATCCGGGTGGTATGCGGAGAGGAACATTTTTTTGAAATTGCCCGCCATCTTGAAGAGATCGGAGTGCCGTCAAAAGGAAAGATTTTCAAAGAACCCTGTGGAAGGAATACCGCTCCTGCCATCCTGCTTGCCGTTCTGAATATCCTGAAAACAGAAAAAGATGCTGTTATTCTTATATTCCCGTCTGATCACGTTATCAAGAACATTGAAGGTTTTCAGGAAAAATTAAAGACAGCCGTATCGCTTGCCAGGATGAATTACATTGTGACATTCGGCATAAAACCGGATTATCCTGAAACAGGTTACGGATATATAGAAGGCGCAGCCCGTGTAAAAAATGGCGCTTTTGCGATCAAAAGATTTGTGGAAAAGCCTGACGAAAAAACTGCCAGGCGCTATCTCACGGCAGGGAATTTTTTCTGGAACAGCGGCATGTTCGCCTTTAAGGCATCTGTTCTCCTGAAGGAATTCAGAACCTTCGAGCCTTCCCTGCTGAAAAATATGCAAAAGATGCTTTCAGGCGGAATTGCTATTCCGTTAGAAAAGTATAAAGCCCTGCCTGATATTTCCATTGATTATGCAATCATGGAAAAAACCGGAAAAGGGGTAGTGCTTCCCTCGGATTTTGGATGGAGCGACATAGGTTCATGGAAATCACTTTATGATTTTTTACCGAAAGACAATAACAACAATGTGGTGGAAGGCGATGTCATTCCCAGGAATACGAAGAACTGTTTTATACGGGGCAACAACAGGCTGATTGTAACAAATGATATTGAAAATATCGTTGTTATTGAAACGCCGGACACTGTCTTTGTATCGGACCTTGAGAAAAGTAAAAATGTAAAATCTATAGTGCAGGATCTTAAAAAACTGGGACGCAAGGAATATAAAACTCATACTACTGTATACCGTCCGTGGGGAACGTATACTATTTTAGAGGAGAGCAGGAACACAAAAATAAAACGTATAGTCGTTTATCCCGGGGCCAAATTATCATTGCAGATGCATCACCACAGAAGTGAACACTGGATCGTGGTTCATGGTACGGCAAAGATTGTAAATGGAGATCAAACGATCTTTCTTGAAGAGAACCAGTCTACATATGTTGCCAAGACTTCGCCGCACCGTCTCGAAAATCCCGGCAGGATACCCCTTCATCTCATCGAAGTGCAGATAGGTAATTACCTTGAAGAAGATGATATCGTCCGTTTTGATGATGATTTCGGCAGGAAGTAAATTTATCTCACTTCATCATCTTTTCCCCAGTATTAATTACATAAACCTGTTTGAAGTTTGGATCATTTTGCTATATACTTTAAAATAAAAAAAATGGAATAGTTCAATGCTATTAAACAAAATAGTGGTCAGATTTAAGAATGGTTCTTTACTTAAGGGGAAAATGCTTGACTTCTCACCTGATAAAAGATATTTCCATTTAGAACTGGAGAGCGGCGAAATAGTAACAATTGATATGGAAAAGTTGAAGATAGTAGAGATTGACATGGAAGAACTGAAAGCAGCATTTTTTGTTAAAGATTTTAAGGGCAATAAAAATTATAATGATATTTATGATGATGTTATAGCCGGAAGCGGCAAAAAGGTTAAAGTGGAGTTTTCTGACGGCGAAGTAATAATCGGCTTTGCTCTAAGCTACTCTCCGGAACGTCATGGTTTCTTTATTGTACCGGCTGATCTGAAAAGCAATAATGAACGTATTTTTGTAATAAAATCAGCAACAACTAAAATTACATTCCTCTAATCTTATAAGGAGCGTCCCGTTATTTTTGCCAAATTGTATTTATTTCTGTAACCGGTATAGCTTTAATGCCGGGCGACAGAGTAGTCAGTTCTTTCCCTGTACCCTTTGCCGGAGGCAGGTGAATGACATACTTGTCAACTTT
>JAGVGM010000118.1 GCA_020057065.1 Thermodesulfovibrionia bacterium | reverse complement strand
GTATTGAGCCTGTAGAAAATTTTGTCTCTGATATTGAGGAACATAAAATTCATGTCGTTCCGGGAATAGTTATATCGAGAGCGTTATCAGAAGGAAAAACATCATAAGTGGTCTTTTTTGTAAGCCTTATTGTGATCCTTACGGCAGCGTCTTTCCCGGTTTTCAACTCGGTAATCTCTACATGACTGACAGTGCCGTTGTTGACCTCGATTTTCCCTGGCGCCTTACCCTTTGTGGTTTTGTGGAGCACAACAATGATCCGTTCGGGGTCGGCTTTCAGCACAATATTATAGATAAAGGTCTCTGAGAGATTAATATGAAACACTGTTAAATTCTTTGTGTGGTCCTCAGTTATCTTTAAACCGGTCAATGTTGCAAAAGGCAGGGTCTTAAGAGTGCCGGGCTTTGCTCCTCCGGGCATTAAAGCCTCAGAAGGCGCCGCAGGTTTTTCAGGTGGTAAAGGTTTTGTCTGCAACGGTTTTTCAGAGGGCATTGGCTTATCAAACTTTTCCTTGCACCCGGCAAAGGAAAACAGCATCAGGAATACGCTTACAATCTTAATCATCCGCTTAAATTTTCCCGGCATTAACAGCATATAGTTATCTCCATCTGCTGTTGAAGTTGTCTTTACTTTTGCACTTGTGAACTTGTGCACTTTTGGACTTTTATAGCTCATGCTGCCCCTTTTTATGACACCGCCTGCAAAGATCTCTCCGCCGGTCACCGTTTGTGAGCTTGTCATACTTTGATGAATGCGGGTTATGACAACTGACACAGTTTATATATTGCCCGGTCACTGCATCTACGTAAGGGCTTTTCCCCATTCCGTGCAGATGAGTTTTAGTCGCCTTCTCATGACATTGTAAACAGAGTTTTTCCAGATCCATTATAAGCAGTCTTGACTGCTCACCTGAATGAGGGACATGACAGGTTGAACAGTCCTGCGCAGGGGGGTGCTTAACTCTCCTGTTCACCATCTCCTTTTCATGACAGTTAAAGCAAAGGCCGGGAGATTCTTTAAGCAACAGCTTCTTTGAAGAAGCGGTGTGCGGTGAATGACAGTTGAGGCACAGTTTGTTTGAAGATACGGGAAAATGAACTATCTTCCCGGCAAAGCCCTTTTTTGCCTCTTCATGACATCCCCAGCAAAGATCAGGGACCGGTTTTGAAATCTCCCTGCTGCCCTCTGAGACGTGGCAGGATGTGCATGTTCCTGCTGCATATGGAGCGTGACTTAGAGGTTCAAGGAGCGCCTTTGTCCCCTTTGCGCTACCATGTGGGTTGTGACAGCTAAGGCAGTTTACATCTGATATATCGATGCCCCTGTGTTTTGTCTTCAGGCCGGCGGCGTCATGACACCGCCAGCAAAGAGCAGGAACGTTTTCCGCAATTAATTTCCGGTTGTTTGTGCCATGAGGATCATGGCAGGCGCTGCAGTCTCCGTCAGCAACCGGCTTATGAAGGGATTTTCCTGCCAGGCTTTCTCCTAATTCCGTATGACAGCCGAAACACAGGTCTTTCCCCGTCATCACGAGGAGACCTTTATTCTCTGAAGAGTGAGGATAATGGCAGACGCCGCAATTTCCCCCGGCAAGCGGCTTATGCTGAAACGCCCTCTCAGTGATATCTGCTTTATCAGTATGACAACGAAAACACAACTTTGTTCCCTGAGCTACAAGAAGTTTATCACCGGATGAAGCATGGGGATTATGACATCCGACGCATTCCCCATTCTTTACCGGATTGTGCACAACAGGATACTTTAAGACCTTCTCCATATCCGAATGGCAGTTAAAGCAGAGTTTTTCCTTTGAGATGAGCAATGCCGCATCACCGGCAGTTTTACTTTCGGCATGACAGAGGTCGCAGGCCCTGTCTTTAAAAGGACTGTGAGCTTTACCCCTCAGGAGCTTGTCGCTTTCTGATGAGTGAGGGTCATGACAGGAGGCGCATTGAGATTTTATATCAGCCATATTTCTATGGGCAGTATTGAACTCCGCATTTGACAGGTTATGGCAGCTTGCACACAGGTCCCCTACCGGTTTAAGAAGGTTGCCGGGGTTATCGGAACCGTGCGGATTATGACATGAAGTACATTTACCCTTTTCCACAGGGACATGGACCTTACCTTCACTGAAACGCTTCTTTTCCTCTTTATGGCAGGAATAACAGAGGTCCGTTCCTTCAGCGCTCAAACCCTTTTCAAGGTCAGAACCGTGCGGGTTATGGCATCCGGAGCATTCTCCCTTTTTTGCCGGGGTGCGGACCGATTTACTCTTGAATACCGGTTCAAGATCCCCATGGCATGTTAGACAGAGAGATTTCTGTTCTTTGCCGAGAATTGCCATGTTATTGCTTCCATGCGGGCTGTGACAATCAACACATTCTCCTGTGGCAGGAGGATGCGGATGCTTTTTTGACAGCGCTTCCTTAAGAGCGGTGTGACAATTCAGGCAAAGCTCTTTTCCCTGAATCTTTGTAAGCGCCCTGCCTTCCGAACGATGCGGCGTATGACAGACCGAGCACCCCTGATCTATAAGAGGCTTGTGTTTATATCTGTAACCTGAGCTTTCTTTCAGGTCCGCATGACAGTTTATGCAGAGTTTAAGCTCAACCTGTTTGAGCAATTTCTGATTAAGTGCGCTGTGCGGCGCATGGCATGTCAGACATCCCTCCACATCCAGAGCCATATGGCGTGTCCCTGTACGATTAAGTTCCTGTTTGATTTTGTCATGACATCCCAGACAGAGCTCAACGCCTGTATCTTTTACAAGTTTTTTATTTGCGGAGCCGTGCGGTTCATGGCATGCGGCACATTTACCCTGATTAAAAGGATTATGGATTTGCGGCTTTCTGAATTCATCATCAAGGAGCATATGACACTCAAGGCAGACTACTTTCAAATCAGACTTTAGAAGCGGACGTAATTTACTTATATGCGGAGAGTGGCAAGTAAGGCAATCACCTTCCTTTGCGGGAAAATGTGCAATCTGCTTTTTAGTATTATCCAGGATGTCCGGATGGCACATTACACATAGTTCTTTAACCGGCTGTATCAGTTTCCCTCCCTGGGCATCCACATGGCAGACTGTGCAATCGCCCTGGGCATAAGGCTCATGAATAGCAGGAAGAACCAAACCTTTTTTCTCTGTGCCGTGAGGGCTGTGACAGACAGTACAGTTCTGGGCCTGTGTTGAAGGGAGGTCATGAGGCCTTTTTGAGGCCACGTTGTCCTTTTGATGGCAGGAGAAGCAAAGGTCATCGCCTGTCCTTGCCAGCAGGCGATCCTGATCGGTTGAGTGCGCAGGATGGCAGAGAATGCATTCACCGTTTTTGAAAGGTTGATGAATACCGGCAGCAGACAATATGCCTTTCAGCTCTTTATGACATTCAAAACAGACAGATGTCCCGTCATCTGTCTCCTTAATCAATCCCCTGATATTTGATGCGTGTGGATTATGGCATGAGGTACATTGCCCTTTTTGCGTTGGAGGGTGCATGGTCTTCTTTTCAAACTTTTCTTTTAACTCTTTATGGCATGTATAGCAGAGTTCAGAACCTTCAGCCTTCAAAATCAGTTTATTGGAAAACCCGTGCCTTTTGTGACACGCCTCGCAGTCTTCTTTTGCAACAGGGGCGTGAACGAAGGTCTTTGCATGCTTTGCCTTTGAGTCGGGATGACAGTCATAGCAGGTCTTTTTAGCGGTCAGTCCCTCCCTGCTGCCAAACATAATTAAAGTAAAAAAGAAAAACGCAAAAAAAATCCCCATTACCAGCTTCTTCCCGGATGTTTTCATCATTAAAACTCCTTTTTAATTACTTATAGAATTTACAAATGCCTGCGCGATTTCTTCCGCGGTCTTCTGAGCCAGTCTGTCCATGGATTGTATTCTCCCAATGCCAAAGACTGTTTCTCTATCGGTCCCGCGTCGCGGGGCGCTGATTGCCCACACAATATCTCCCGTATCCGCATCTATGATTCTCAAAGAAACGGCAATTATCGGAACTGGGCCGGACCCGCCTGCGCCTGTGGCAAGCTGCATATCATACTCATGCACAACCCCTATTATTAAAAACCTGACCCCAAGACTCTTTCCAATCCTTTTAACGGTCTCTTTAGGGATAGAGGTGGCAAGCCGTATCCTTTCCTGCGACAGGACTGAAGCTACCTCTCCGGGATCGATGATATGAATTGGCGAGTATTTCAGAAATTCCACCAGCGCATAGTTCTCCATTATTTTCCCTGCTCCCTGTGTCTTACTCAGGTTGTCAAAAGGCAAAATAGCCATCTTTACGTTTACGCCCCCGATAAGCTCCTTACTTCTGAAGGGGTGCATGGAAGGTCCGCAACTTGAAAGAACTATTAATAATAAATTTAAGATTCCGACTAAATAAAGTACCCTTTTTATTTTCATATTAAACCTTCCTTTCTATTTTGAAGATGCCTTTTCAGAAAAGTCTTCCACCACTTCTTTAGATACCTTCTGCGATAATTGTCCCAGGGTAAATTCCTCTCCAATACTTATAATAGGAAGATTAGGTCCCCCTATGGCAGTAACACTGTTCTGCCATACGACTTTGCCGGTCAGGGCGTCTATGAACTTCACCGTCATCGAAATCATAGGATACTGTTCACTGCCGAGCTGGATCATCTTATAGTCATGAATAGTCCCTGTAAAAATCCCCTGTATATCAGCAAGACCGGCAATCTGGGCTATCTGTGCAGGAGTCATATCTACCATTGAAACCTGTACGGCTACCCCCGCAACTTGTGCTGCCACAGCATTGAACTGTCCGGGATCCATCACTTCGAGTTCTCCCCTGATCAGCAGCTCGGTCATAAAATGCTCGGTCACTTTTTCTCCGGCAAGCTTGTCATCAGCAAAGTTCTTAAATGGAAGCAGACCAACTTTCTGATAAAAGCTGAAGTCCGCATCGGGATGTATAAAGCTTCGGCTATCTATCAGAGAACTGCAGCCTGTGAAGGTAATTATCAGTAAAGACAGTATTAATTTTTTAAAATTCTTCATTCTGGTCCTCCATCAAAAAGATTTACTAAACCTGACTCTTATGAAGCTGCCCTGCTCATCTTTGAATAATTGTGATATTGAATACAGTATGTCCAGTGTAGTCCGCTTCCGCAACATGAATCTGAAGGCCCCTGAAGTGTTGTCGGACGTCTTTCCTGCTGATATACTTCTGCCATAGCTTAAACTCGCCTGGTGTCCGTGATAAAACCGGTATGCCATAGAAGCTGTCCCCGAATATGATTCATTTCCTCCCTTCGGCAGTGTGGCAGTCCCGGAAAGGCTGTAGCTGGTACTGCGGTTTGGCTGATAACTTAATGAACCGCTAAGGTTCTGACTGTCTATAGCTGAAAGATCAAGCTCATCAGAAGAAGCGTTTGCTGAATAAAAAAGGATGAGAATTGTCTTGTCGGTAGGTATCATGTTCAGTTGTGCTGATTTGTTAACAGAAAAAGTCTCTGTTACCGGCTCAATATGTTGAGGCGCCGACCAATCACCTAATGCTGCCGAGAGTTTGGTGTACAGGTCATTATTAACAGTATCGAAGAAAGTAAAGCCGGCAGGTCTGTCGTCAAAAGATGCACGGTCCGCCAGAGTTCCGGAGGCATTGAAATCTCTTGTACTCACAAATGTTGGAAATTCGCTTCTGCCTATATTTATATTTAACCTTAACGAAGCCCGGTCAGTCAGATCCATTACCGAGTTCAATCCGAAATTGTCCCTTATGTTTTTTCCCTGCTCGGGGTCTGTTTCGTGGGTGCGTGATGCGTTTAAACCGAGCTGGATCTTTTCCTGTAATCTGTGCAGGAATGTTGCGCCGATGGTCGTGAAATCAATGCTGCGTCTTTTATCTATATCATCGAATTGCCTGTTGCCCGCTGTTGTCGAAATGCGTAATCCATCAAATGGATACAGGCCGGCAGTCAGATCAGCATACTGATTGGATGTACTCGTAACCGCAGATGACTCAGACTCGAAGTCGTTAATATCTTTGGTGAAGCTGCCGCTTAAGTCAAGCCACTGTACCGGCCTGGTCAAAGCTCCTATCCGGAAGGCCTTACCCACTGATGCAGTTCCTGCCCCGACTGTGCTCTCTGAAGCGAAGCGATTAATATCAAAATCACCGCTCAGAGTAGTTTTAGGCAGGATTTCATAACTTCCCCCAAATCCGAAAAATACCGAATATGAGCCTATTGGGGATTGATTGTCAGATTTTCTCTCCTGCCTTGAATAACCTCCCCTGAAATTCATCCATTCATATTTATAATCGCTAAAAAGAGAAAATGAGTCGTTCCGTGTTTCCGTATTTCTGAAGATGGTCTCCGTTGTAGAATAACTGGTGATCAAACTCGGCAAATTACCCGGGAAAAGGGCCAATCCTGCCCTGGAAGTACTGGTTTCAACCAATTCCGCTGCTGTTGTGAGTGTTGCGAAGCGGTTATGCTGGAGATTCAGGTCGTAACCATCACCGCTGAGATGGAGGGACAGATCTCCAATAGGAGAAAAATTCCATAAGCTCTTTCCATCTACAGCCGTATAATTAAGCCTGAGATTAAAGACGGCCTGAAGCTGTTTTTTTGTAGGCGGTCTGATCTCAAGGTTAACTCCTCCCTGGAATAGATTATTACTTCCTTCAGGTCCCTCAGCATATGTATCTTCCACGAAGAAAACACCGTTCCACCTTGTAATTGCGACACCTTGCCTTGGGATAGCAAGAATCAGGACACCCGCTATAAACATTATTAAGAGAAAGTCATAATACTGCATCGTCTTCACTCTACCTCGGATAATTAATTGTATAAGTCTTTTGCTCATGACATGTCGACAGACAGGAACCTCCATTAGAGCTCATACTGAAACTAAGGAGTCCCGGATTTCTCCTGATGACAATTAATGCTCCAAACCGCGCGGACCCATGAGAGTCATGACATGTATAACAGGGGATATTTTTCTGCCCCACATGAAATACGTGTCCATTTATGGAGGCAGGCGCATTGAAACGGCTTGCCTGCTGAAACAATGAGGCGGAAGCCGCATTAACATATGTATCATAATTGTGGCATATGAAACAAAGCTCGTCTCTTGCAGTGACCCTCGGATTGCTCTGTGCCTCATAGGGCCTCCGCAGGATATTCGGGAACTGGGAACCATGAGAGCCCCTGAGGTTTGAATCATTTGAACCATGGCAGTCACTGCAGTAGATACTGCTTGATACATTGACGCTTCCTGTAAAAGAGTTCGGGTCAATCCCCTGGTTCTTCCCCTGCCCCTCAACCGGATGAAATGAGGCGTTATTGGTATTAAAAAGTCTTGCCATATCCGGCTGCCCGGGCGGCTGCTGGGTCCATGATGAATGGCATTTATAGCAGATTTCGTATTCATTCAGGGGTGCGCCGGTGTCATTGGATGAAATGTACTGGTACCCGGGAATAGACTCAGGACTGCTGTTAATGACCTGTATCCTGCTCACCCTGGAATTCTTTCCTGAGGCTGCGGGAGCGGTTTGAAAAGAAACATTATGCTGTATAGCGTGGGCATTATGGCAGTCACTGCATTCCGCATGACGATTGCCTCCGGCATAAGAATAACGCGCAGGATTTCCATCCTCGTCACTGCTGTGTTTGCCGGCGCCCTGACGTATCAGATGGCTGTAGGGTTTTCTTGCCTCCCGCAGGATATCACCGGCAGGGGCTCCGTCATGGCACCCAAGGCAGAGGGTTTCCTCACGGGCAATCAGGAGATTCGGGATGATCCCGATTCTATCCTTGCTGCCATGAGGATTATGACAATTCTGACATTTCCCTGCAGCGTCTATATCTTTGCGGGCGGAAGGGAAAGGCCCGGGCCAGACAAACCGTGGCTCTGTCCCGTGTGTTGATGTGTCATAAATCCTCTGTCCCGGATAGATGCCAAGTAGAGTCTCATTCCGGTGGCAGGTGTAACAGAGCTCGTTATCATTTTCTCTCCACAGGGATTTCGGGTATTTTATCGCGCCGCTGCCTTCAGAATGGCATTGTTTGCATGAACCCCGTGGTATGGCAGCATCGCGTGTAACCCCTGTCAGCGGATTGCCATGTTTGGTGTTGTTATAGACGCCTTCTCCCCTTGCTCCCGGTATAAAGGCTGTTGCCAGCAATAAGAATAAAAGAATTGCCACCCCCCTCTTTGAAAAAGAGGGGCTGGGGGAGATTTTAGTTATTTGCCTTTTATTTTTGACCATAATAATTTTCAGCATCAGTTGTTTTTTCTGGAATATGTTTTGAAACATTCATTGCATTGAAGCATGTTTTTAAAAATCCCCCTTATCCCCCTTTTACAAAGGGGGAGATTTCTCCTCTTATTTCCCATAGGAATTTAAAAATTATGACATTGATTACATCCCGAATTTGCATCAACAGGACTACCCGTTTCCAGGTAAGGCCAGACAAGCCCTTTCTTGTATTTCCCGCCGTGAGCAAGATGGCAGCTTGCGCATATAACCTCATTGCTGGAAGTGATCACCTTTGAAGATGGATAGTCTGTTGCATTTGAAACCTGAAAACGAAACCTTGGTGCCCCTTCTGTCTGGTCTCCTGTAGCAGTTCCGAATCCCGAGCCTGTCCCGGCAGCCCAGTGTGCCGGATCCGTAGGATAACCTGTCCCGTTAACCGGAACATTCGTGAAATGATGCACTCTATTTGCCGGATTGTTCACAGTTGGTTTGAGACTGTCATGACATTCAGTGCACCATTGGGAACTTTTAGCCTTATAGCCTTCATTTGACTCTTTATAAGCCGAAACAGATGCAGATGCAGAGGGTGGATCTCCGGGAGGCGCATCACGAAATACATCC
>JAGVGM010000354.1 GCA_020057065.1 Thermodesulfovibrionia bacterium | reverse complement strand
GGGATAATTGAAAAGCGGAGGCTCAAAGTATTTCGGAAACCCTTCGAGCTTGCTGTATGCGGGAAACGGGAGATCATCGAGTTCACACAGCTCGGTCCGAAATCCGCAGGCTTGAATGCCGTGGGCATCTCGGGAGATCACCCCCTGTATCATACGCGGGTCTTTTCCCCCGGCCAGCTCTGCCATTGCGATCTCTCCTTCACCGGTAACGAGAAAATCTATGAGAGGAAAACTTTCGAGTATCTTCTCTCTCAATGCTGAAACATGGACCCCGCCGAACACGATCTTTACATCCGGAAGCTCCTCCTTGATCTCCTTTACCAGGTGATAGGCGCCCGGGAAACTTGATGTTGTGGATGTAAAGCCGACAATATCGGGCTTAAGGGAAATGACCCTATTAACGAGGTCCGGGGTCCCCATATCGGCCCTGCCGCGGCAGTTATAAATATCTACGTCAAAACCTTTTTTAATGAGATAGGAGGCCACAAAAAGTATTCCCATTGGTGCCAGCCGCACAGCCGTTTCTGTATCGTCCCTGCGGCCTTCTATCCAGTTTGAACCGAATGGATTAATGAGGAGTATTTTCATCGCCTGATCTTCCCGCTCGTTGTTTTTGGTATTTCATCAACAATCTCAAAACCCTTTGGAACTTTGTATTGTGCGAGCTTCCGGTAACAATACTTTCTCAGGTCTTCAAGAATCCGGGATGTGTCGGCGCCCTCTTTCAATACAACTTTTACCATTGGCAGTTGACCATACCGCGGATGGTTCTCGCCGTAAACACAGGATTCTCTCACCCCGGTGAACTGATTTATTACAGATTCAACCTCATATGGGAAAACCTTCATCCCGACGAAATTAATAACATCTTTTTCGCGCCCCACTATCGTCAGAAATCCGTCTTTGTCAATCCTGCCTAAATCGCCTGTTTTGAACCAGCCCTCCTGCAGGATGTCCTCCCTGTTTTGCCAGGGAGAAAAATAGGCGTCCAGCATCCCTTTGCCTCTGATATTAATTTCCCCGACTCCGTCTTCATTTTTTTTAAGTACCGTGACCTCATAATCCGGCAATGCCTTACCCACAGAGTCAGGTTTATTTTTATCTGCTGAGAGATTAATAAAAGGTAATCCTACCTCTATGATCCCATATGCTTCAGTCAATGCAATGCCGAACTTTCTGAAAAATTCATCAGCGACGTTTTCAGGCAATTTCATCGCAGTCGAAACAGCTATGCGTATTTTATCAAAAGAGCCGGGCGCAAGAAGATTCGAACCGGCCAATAAATTGTAATGAAAAGGCGAGGCATAAATAAAGGTCCCGTTATGTTTGGTGATGCCTTCAATCAGGGATTCAGGAAAATGATGGCCGCAGAGCACAATGGTTGAAGCACGGCGAAGAAACAGGAGAATGGTCACCACAAAGTGAAAGCTCATGGAAAGTATCCATAGTACCGTATCATCCGGTTTTATTTTCAACCCTTTATCAGCTGCGTCGGTCCTTTCAATTATGGACTCATGCGACAAAACAACCCCCTTGCTTGTACCGGTGGTCCCGGAACTGAAGCGGATAAATGCAGGATTGATTTTATAATATTCATCGCAAGGTTTTTCTTTAACGGTCCTTTTTTGAATGAAAAGCTCTTTTCTCAGTAATCCTTCATGTTTAAACACAT
This sequence comes from Thermodesulfovibrionia bacterium, assembly GCA_020057065.1. GTDB lineage: Bacteria > Nitrospirota > Thermodesulfovibrionia > UBA6902 > UBA6902 > SURF-23. Next base: position 1,563 of record JAGVGM010000354.1, on the reverse strand, counting down.
GAGCGCCTTCGTCATTGTATGAGCCTTTTTCGAAAATCAGAAAGTCTATCGCCATCCTGTCGAGTATCTCTTCGATCTCATCCACGGTGTTGTCAATAGAGATTGGAACAACTACTGCCGACAGATACAAAATTGACAAACTTGCAACAATATAGTCAATACCGTCGCTGCAAAGCAGTCCAAGCCGATAAAACGGAATAACACCTTCATCTTTCAGAGAGGACGCGATTAATTCGGCAGCAGAAATCAACTGTCCGTATGTCATGCTGTAATCAGCTTCAATAACCGCTGTTTTACTGCTGAAATTGGCGGTCTCATGTTTTATTGTCTGAAAAATATTCATGCGGCCCCTGTAGTTATCTAAGTCCATTATTTTAATGGTAATCCTTATACATGTTCCGGAGTGCAAAAATATATCTGGTACCGCGGTAAATGACCTTAAGGACCTCTTTTCCCGGAACCTTGACCTTGTTGACCCTCAGCGGATTAGCTCTCAGAGAAACGCTCGAGAGACGTGCAAAATGCGCGTAGAACTTTTTTAATCCAAGCCTCGTCGGAAGTATTGTATGCATGCAGTCGTAAAATAAAAACGGATCGCATATGTAATCGTCTTTATGTTTCCGGAACAACTCCGTCCCGGGTGCGGGTGAGAACACAGTAAAAGTCACTTCTGCAGGACAGAGGCCCAAAACATCTTTTTCGAGCGCAACAAAATCTTCAACACTAAAATCGGGATCCACGATAAAGCTTGCATGAAGTGTTATGCCGATCTCACGAAGTATAGCCACTGCCTTGAGGTTAGTCTCAACGTTTGTCCTTTTATTGTAATTGTCCAGTTGCGCCCCTCTCATTGCCTCAAGGCCAACGTAAACCAGTCCCAACCCGGCTTCTTTCCAGAGCCGGAACAATTCAGGATGTTTCACGATGGTATCGCTCCGGGCCCAACTGATATATTTCTTTTTTATTCCTTTTTCGAGCAGGAGATTGGCAATATCGGTCATACGCTTTTTGTTCAGAAAGGTCTCATCATCAACGAAATAAATATTATCTTCTTTTATCTGTGCTATTTCATCAACTACGTCTTCAGGCTTACGCTGCAAATATTTACCGCGCATGATGTAATGGACTACACAGAAAGAACAGTTGAATGCACAGCCTGTGGAGGTGCGCATGCTGGCTGTCTGCGGGAAGATGGTGTCCAGTCTGTTTTCAGGGGCCGAGGTCCAGACACAGAAATATTTTGAGCGCTGGACCAGGTCCCTTCGCGGACGGGGTATATCATGTACCGGGGGGAATTCAGGCGGAGGCATTTCAGCCTTCTTCTGAAAATCAGGGTCTCCGGGAGACAACGATACATCTCCAAAGTGAAGCTCCTGCCCTCGTTTGTAACGGTTCACAATCTCGCGGAAGGTTGTTCCTCCTTCGCCGCGCACTATAATATCAATCCCGTTTACTGCATAATCTGCCGGGATGATTGTCGCATGAACGCCGCCTGCCACATTAATGACCGAAGGATTATACTCTTTTGACATCTTTGCCAGTTTCTTTACCATGGCAGACTGT
>JAGVGM010000041.1 GCA_020057065.1 Thermodesulfovibrionia bacterium | reverse complement strand
GACAATAGGCAAGGACTATGCAAATTATTTTGAATGGCTAAAGAAGAATAATATCTCTCTGGAGGGCATAAAAATAATAGATGAGGAATTCACCGCCGGAGCATATATAACGACTGATAAAGCTGATAACCAGATAACAGGATTTAATCCCGGCGCAATGAAATATCAGTCGGGGTATAAATTCAACAGCGCTGCTCCTCGCGACTCAATTGCCCTCATAGCACCCGGAAATCTTCAGGACATGGCTGAGTATGCAAAGGAATGCAAGGATAAAGGGATAAGCTATATTTGTGACCCCGGGCAGTCTCTGACTGCATGGGAAAAGGAATCACTGAAAGAATGGATTGAAGGTTCAGCGATGCTGATATCCAATGATTACGAGCTTGAGATGGTAATGAAGATGACAGGAATGAATAAGAAGGAACTTTTGCGCCTGACAAAAACTATTATCACAACACTTGGAGAGAAAGGCTCTTTGATAAGCACAGGCGAGTCCGATATCAAAATCCCTCCGGCAAAGGCAGGTGATGTTGTTGACCCTACAGGCGCGGGCGATGCGTTCAGGGCAGGTTTGCTTAAGGGGATTGCAATAGGGAAAGACCTTGAAACAGGAGCCAGGATGGGAGCTGTCGCTGCAACCTATGCCATAGAGAAATACGGAACACAGGAGCATAGTTATACTTATGAAGAATTTAACGAGAGATGCAGAAGCAATTTTGGGAAGATTTAAAGTTTTTATATAGAGCCATGCTTAACGAAAAGGCATTAAAAGCATATCTCAGAAAAAAATTCAGGAATGTTTCGCGGATAAAGATCAAAAAGCTCGGGCATGGTGTTCATGGTTCGGGTTTTCTCGTAGAAATAAAAACAGCCAAAGGGATTAAACCCTATGTGGTTAAAACCCTCGCGCCTGAGGGTTTCGGGCATGAGTATCCATCTGACAGGGCGGGAATATTCCTTCTTGACCTTGATGAATTCAATAACCTCTCCAAACATGTGAAAGCTGTTGATGTGCTTGCTGAATTGAAAGACGGTTCCATTAAATCCATCGGCGGAGGCAAGGAGTATTACCTCCTGATGGAAAAGGGAGCAGGCAGGCATTATTTCAATGACCTTGTCTCATTTGCCCGCAAAGAAAGGCTTGATGATATTGATATAAAAAAAATTAAGGCAATGGCATCATATCTTGCGGGGATTCATGCAATAAAAAAAGATTCAAAGACGCTTTACTGGAGGAAGTTGAGAGATACAGTCGGCCACGGCGAGTGCCTCATGGGTGTTTTTGATACATATCCCGACGGTATTGTTCCATATCATGAGATGACAGGCATAATTAAAAAATCAGTTGACTGGATTTATAAGTTGAAGCCTAAATACAATAGGCTTTCACAGATTCACGGTGATTTCCATCCGGGGAATATATGGTTCAGAGATACCCTCCCCATCCCTTCCTTAGATAAGGGAGGGCAAGGGGAGGTTAGTGACTTCATTCTGCTTGACCGCAGCCGCGGGCCGTGGGGTGAGCCGGCTGATGACGTTACAGCCCTTGCAATAAACTATATTTTTTTCTCAATCAAAAACTTTGAAGCAATCAAAGGGCCGTATCTTGAAGGGCTAAAGTTATTTTTTAATGAATATGTGAGATTATCCGGAGACGATGAAATTTATGAAGTGCTTGCGCCGTTTTTTGCGTTCAGGGGTGCTGTTGTCGCAAATCCTGTGTTCTATCCAAAAGTAACGGCAAAGCAGCGTAAGCTGATATTCAGGTTTGTCCACAGCGTATTAGACTCCGGGAGATTTAATCCTGAAAAGATTATTTAGTCCGCAAGCCGTCAATTCCCTGCTCTTGTCAAGGTTTTTACGGCTGTGTTATCCTTAAGAACCCAAAAAATTAAAGCTATAAATTTTCGGAGGAAAGATGAAGGTTCTGGTAAGCGACAAGATCTCAGACAAAGGAGTCGAGATACTTAAAAAGGCAGGTCTTGATGTTGATGTCAAAACAGGCATGAAGCCTGATGAGCTTAAGGCATGCATCGGTGCATATCACGGCCTTGTCATAAGGAGCGCTACAAAGGCCACGGCAGAGATTATTGAGGCTGCAAAAAACCTTAAGGTAATAGGCAGGGCAGGTTCAGGCCTTGATAATGTAGATAAAGCTGCTGCGTCAAAAAAAGGTATTGTTGTAATGAATACTCCGGGAGGAAATACAATTACAACAGCAGAGCATGCAATCGCCATGCTGTTTTCACTTGCGAGAATGGTTCCTCAGGCAACTGCTTCTATGAAGGCAGGGCAATGGGAAAAGAAAAAATTTATGGGAGTTGAACTATTTAACAAGACTCTCGGAATTATAGGCCTTGGCAACATCGGCAATCAGGTTGCTAAAAAAGCGCAGGGGCTTGAGATGATAGTGATAGCGTATGACCCGTTTCTCAGCGATGACAGGGCAAAGGCGCTTGGGATAGAAAAGGTCTCGCTTGACGAGCTTTTCAGCAGAGCGGATTTCATTACGATACATACGCCTCTGACCTCTGAAACAAAAAACCTCATAAATTCAGAGACTATAGGGAAAATGAAAAACGAAGTCAGGATTATTAACTGCGCAAGGGGAGGAATAATAAACGAGAAGGATCTTTATGAGGCATTGAAGAGCGGCAAGGTTGCTGGCGCAGCTCTTGACGTCTTTGAAAAAGAGCCTCCCGATGATTTTTCACTGATAGGGCTTGATAATGTTATATGCACGCCGCATCTCGGCGCAGCCACAGAAGAGGCTCAGGAAAATGTCGCAATCGCGGTTGCGGAACAGATTGCAGACTATCTTGTGCGCGGCACGATAAGAAACGCCGTGAATTTTCCTTCGATACCTGCGGATCAGGTAGCAAGGCTTCAGCCTTATCTGAATCTCGCGGAGAAACTCGGAAGTTTTGCCGCGCAGGTGTTTGAAGGCGGCATCACAGGAGTTACGATAGAATATATGGGAGACGCTTCGGAGCTTAACACCGCTCCTGTTACAATAGCGGCACTAAAAGGTTTGCTCACGCCGATACTTGAAGAGACGGTGAATTTTGTTAACGCCCCTTTTATTGCAAAGGAGCGCGGCATAGAGGTTAAAGAGACGAAGAGCGCCGGTGCAGGCGACTACCAGAGTATGATTGCCTTAAGAATTAAAGCAAAAGATAAGGAGAGGTACTTTGCCGGAATATTATTCAGCAAAAAAGACCCGAGGATTGTTCAGATAGACAACTTTGCAGTGGAAATAGTGCCCGAGGGTATAATGCTGTTTATATATAATGTGGACAAGCCCGGAGTAATCGGGAATCTGGGCTCATTCTTCGGCAAGAACAATATCAATATAGCCCGTATGCATTTTGGAAGGGAGAGCGCAGGAGGCACGGCGATATCCGTGATGAGCATTGATTCTCCTGTGACAGCCCGGCAGCTTGATGAGATAAAAAAGATGCAGAATATCCTTTCTGTAAAGGTGCTGAATCTCTAAAATTTAATATGAAGAGGGTAAAATGTCTGTTGTAGTGATAGTTGGCGGCCAGTGGGGCGATGAAGGCAAAGGAAAGATTGTTGATGTGCTCACGGAAAAAGCCGATGCAGTTGCCCGTTATCAGGGAGGCCACAATGCAGGCCACACCGTTGTAATAAACAATGAAAAATTTGTT
>JAGVGM010000212.1 GCA_020057065.1 Thermodesulfovibrionia bacterium | reverse complement strand
TTGAGCGGGAATCCAGTTTTTTTAACAAGTTCTGGATGCCCGATTACAGACTTCGGGCATGACGAAATTGAAAACTTGCAATTTATACACAGACACTAATTAACCTAATGTAAGTAATAAAACCTATATTGTTTGCAATTTGAAAGATCAACTTGCAAATTGCAAACAATATATATAAAATATTTCATGGTTATTGACCGTGTAATAGAACCGATATTAAAAAGTCTTGCAAGACAATATCCCGTTATAACCATAACCGGCCCCCGCCAAAGTGGAAAAACGACACTATGCAGAAAGGTCTTTTCAAAAAAAGCATACATCAATCTTGAGGCCCTTGACACGAGACAATTTGCAAGAGAGGACCCAAGGGGGTTTTTATCCAAATATCCCGATGGAGCGATACTTGATGAGATACAGAGGGTCCCGGAACTTTTATCATACATTCAGGTCCTCGTAGACGAGAAGAAGAAGACGGGGCAGTTCATACTGACAGGAAGTCAGCAGTTTGAAGTCATCACAAATATTACACAATCGCTTGCCGGAAGGACGGCTCTGTTGAAGCTTCTTCCTTTTAGCATCGAGGAGATTAAAGGCATAAAGGAAATCCCTTCAATTGATGATCTGCTTCTTAAGGGGTTTTATCCCAGAATTTATGATATGGACTTAAACCCCACTCAGGCGCTCGGAGATTATATTGAAACATATGTTGAACGTGACTTGCGGCAGATTATCAGCATCCGGGATCTCGGCCTGTTTCAGAAATTTCTTAAACTTTGTGCAGGAAGAATCGGGCAGATACTGAATATGCATAGCCTCGCAAACGATGTTGGCGTATCTCATACAACGGTGAGAAACTGGGTCACAATACTTGAAGCAAGTTACATCATTTTTCTTTTGCACCCTTTCTTTCGAAATATCTCAAAGCGGCTTGTCAAATCACCTAAACTCTATTTCTATGATGTAGGACTTGTGAGCTACCTTCTCGGAATTGAAACTGCCAGACAGATAAGCAGGGACCCGTTAAGAGGGAATATCTTTGAAAATATGGTGGTTGTTGAAGCTCTAAAACACAGAGTTAACAGCGGCAAGCGCAGCAATATCAGTTTTTACCGTGACAGCATTGGCAATGAAGTTGATATGATATATGAAATCGGCACTGAAGTGTTTCCAGTCGAGATCAAGGCAGGGGCCACTATAACAAATGATTATTTTAAGGGACTAAAAAATTTTGCTAAAATTCACCCTCATTTACCATGGGGTGGTGGGATCTTTTATGGCGGGGACGAAGTACAGATAAGGAGCGGCTATAAAATTTATCCTTCAACAAAGGTTCATGAAATGCTGAAGTCTGTCGAAAGTGGGGTGTAAATCTTCATTAGGTAGACCTCGCTTAATTCTGTTTGTTAGTTAACCAATGAATCAGTTTTAGAAACTTTCATTGTAACGGGAAGCGGGATATGATTGAATAAAATTAATAACAGTCGTCTGCGGTATCCGTTCCAGTCTGGCAGAGTTATGCCGATACATTTAATTCCTCTTCAATTCGTTCTGCTAAAAATATTTTCAACAGCGATTGATAAGGCACGTCTCTCTTATTTGCAAGTAATTTAAGCTCCTCAATCATAGACTCAGGGATACGAAGGGATATTGTCTTTACTGACGGTTTTAGGTTCGGCAATAAAACCCGCTTGCCTTTTTTCCAGTCCAGGAATTCTGTTGAGTCCTGCTTTGCCCAGAATTCTCTTTCTCTGTCTTCGTTTCTAAATTTAGGTATTTTCTTTTTCATGTGAATGATACACCTCCCTTTCCTTACGACTCATATTCCTCGCTGAAATTACCCGAATCTTCTTTCTGCGAATAGTAAAAACTATAAATAGTAACCTGCCTGTATCAGTATGCCCAAGAGCATAGTAACGATTCTCTTTTTGTGAGTGTTTAACGTCATCTGTAACAACAAGTGGCAGATTAAAATAGACTTGCTCACACTCTGACGGTGAGACCTGATGTTTTCGCCAAATTTTGTCAGCATTGTTATTGTCCCATTCAAATCCATTGCATTCTAATAATGAATCGTAATTACTCATTTTATTTAGTATATGATTATCATATACATATGTCAAACTCAATTTGCTATATCAACTTAAGGCACAATTCAATTTTTTAAACCAGATTTATCAGTTCAATTCGTTTTAACAGTTATATTAGTTAACCAATTCAACTAATCAAACCAATCAAACCTTTTTTTGAAAAAAAACTGCGGCAGTTTAGATATATTTTTTAGCAGGATGGTATAAAGCCCGCCGTCGAGATCATTCACCTTCCACGCCTTATAATCTTCAGAGCTTTTAATGATCAGATTTTTTAGGCTTCTGTTGCTCTTGCCGCCGATCCTCATTTTTACGAGAACCTCGGGGATGTAATGAGTTGATATCTTATTTCTTTCCAGAAATCTCAGTATTAGTTCATAGTCAGCGGCGATCTTAAAATCAGTATTGAAATGTCCGTGCTCGTCGTATATTTCTCTTTTTACGAAAAATGTCGGATGCGGCGGCATCCATCCTTTTTTGAATAATCCATCTGTGTAATAACAGGACCTCCAGTGCCGGAATATTTTATTAATGTCTTTTCTGTGAACATACTGGAGATCTCCATAGCAGCTATCAGTGTTGCAGTTCATGATACGGGAAACAATCCAATCGATCACCATGCCATGAGCATATATATCATCAGCATGCAGAAACCCAATGATGTCGCCTGTAGCCATTTTCAGGCCCTTATTCAAGGCATGATAAATCCCATTATCAGGTTCACTGGTAAACTTTGCTATTCTGTCCTGATACTTTTTTACAATCTCAACCGTCCCATCAGACGAACCACCATCCACAACGATATATTCAATATCCTCGTATTTCTGGCTTAATACACTTCGGATAGAATCTTCGATAGTGTCACGGTTGTTTAAAACTGCTGTAATGATAGAAACTTTCATTTCTTCAAAAAATACAGGTAATAGAAAAAAAAAGGTGATAGGTGATAGGTGATAGGTTGTAGGTGTTAGGTATCACAATTCGACTTCCAGGTGTTTAAGGATTTTTCGAGGGATTTGAGCATGCGGCCGCATTCATCGTATCGACTTACTAAATCAGAATATTCTGACTGACCGACATATCCTTTTCTAAATGCGATTTTGATATGGTGTTCGGTCTCTCTCATTTCTCCTAAAGCCCTATTAATTCCTTCAAGATAAATATTAATATGTTTATTATTCCATCCTTCGGCTATATTTGCAGGTATTGAATTTGAAGACCTTCTCATTTGAGAGCCAAGTTCATAAAGCTCAAATTTAGGAAAAGTAAATGTTAATTTATTTACTTCAAGATGCAACTCACACAACCTCTGATAAACCTCCAAATCATTATAACTTGTTATTTTCCCCTTCATGTCCCCTCCTTCTTGTCTTTCCCCTATTACCTATACCCTATGACCTATTTCCCTTTCGCCCTCTCTCCTACCACCTATTGCCTACAAACTTCGACCCATTCCCTATCACCTATCACCTATGACCTTTCACCTATTTCCTATGACCTACCACCCATGACCTGTTCTTTTTATAATGTACCTGCCGAGAACCAGCACATCCATCTTCGTCCTCAAAAAACAATTGAGAGCTTCTTCAGGTTTGCTGACTATCGGCTCATTCTCATTAAATGAAGTATTGAGCAAGACCGGAATACCTGTGATCTTTCTGAACTCTTCGATCAGTTGCCAGTATATAGGATTATCTTCCTTCCTCACGGTC
>JAGVGM010000083.1 GCA_020057065.1 Thermodesulfovibrionia bacterium | reverse complement strand
TTAATACACTCTGCGATTTTGCCTTGCCGGAGTTCTTTTTTTTCATATAGTTAAGAGTATCCTGCCAATTCGTTATCACTATATCGACATCTTTACTCCTATACTTTAGTCAGGAAATTTGATTTAGCAAATGGAGGAGTACTTAGTAATTACTTAAATTAAACAGATAAATTCAGAAACAGTTCTAAGAATTAGTGGAGAACCTTACAAACTCGTTCCAGTACTCGAAAAGCTCTTTTGTAGCGTACAGGTCTCCGACACAATATTTTGCAATTGTAAGGTATTGTTGCTGCCTGAAGAGATCATTTACCTGATACCCTGTTACACCTTCTTCTTTTGGACTTTTGATTCCAAAGGCCTTGCACCACATGTGAAGGCTGAATTTCCTTCTGACGGAACCGTAGAATGTCAGTTGATCAAGCAGGTCTACATGTGACAGGTTATAACGGTTGGGCATAAGTTCTTTCGAGGGTTTTATCTTGTGAACCGCAGAGCGCAGCATAATAAAAGGGGCATCGAACCCCCTTCCGTTAAAAGTTATTATCTGGTCGTAATATTTGACAGTCTCCCAGAATCTTCTGAGAATCCCAGCCTCAGTATCAGCAATATACTCTATTCCATCTTCTTTCTGAGGCTCCTGAAGAACCTCAGGCGATTGGAAATATACGGCGCCATTGCTGGTATCAGGATTGAGCATGCCAATCGCAACTATCTCACCTGTAAGCGGCGAAAAGCCAAGCCCCTCTCTGGCTGCCTTTATATCTTCCTCTGACTCAGCAAATTTCAATAAATATTCCTTTGAAATTTCATCAAGTGAGTCAAAATCTTTCCCGATAGTCTCGATATCAATAACGAGCTTCTTGGACATAGAAGGTTTTAACATGTTTTATGGAAAAGATGCAATGGGTTTTGTTCGTCTCTTGTTTTTATTTGGTTTTATTATTTATTGGTAAATAGTTCTGTTTGCTTACAATACTTCTGCCCAACTCCTTTTCTGTTTCTTTCCGTGCTATGCCGGCCACACTTCCTCCACGCCTGGCCACCTTTTTACTTTTTTTGAAGGTGTCAGGTTTTTCCTTATGTGATATTTCAGTTGTAACTTTTTCGCCAAGCATAGTAAAAATTAATTCCAAATCGGTCATGTGATCGCGAAGGTTATCATTTTTCCTGGTCAAACCTTTTAATTCTTTGTATTCAGAAGGCGTTATGCCAAAAGCCGCTTTTGATATTTCAGCAGTAAGAATGGCATAATCCGATTCAGTTTCGATCCCTCTATCCTTCCATTCATCAGTCAGATTTTGGCGGATAGCTATGCCCCGCAATCGTTTGTCAATCCAATCCTTTGGATATCCTTTTTGTTCATACAATTGCTTCATGCGCTCCTGGGCCAGTTCGGGGTTTTCAATTTCCTGAACTCTTTCGTAGCCGACCTTTGCTAACCATCTTTTGAAGGGTTCTGCTTTGGGTGAAGGGATAGACTGGATAATGCGGAAGATACCTTCTGTGTTGGCGCAGATCATCCTCTGTAAGCCACCGGCCGTATCAACTAAAAGGGTATGTACAATTTGTACCCACCCTTTTGCAAGCTCCGGGTCGCGCTGTTTCATTCGCTGTATGTATTGTTTCGGATCAGTCGAGTCGATAAGCGCTAAAACTACATCCTCAACAACAAACCACCACTCGTTGTTATGGATTGTTTTTCTGATTTTTCTGCCTTTAAACAATGCAAATTTTGTAGATTCCATATTTATTCCCCTCTTAAATATAAAGATAAAATAACTTCCTGCTTGCCGAAGGACTGATGATGGCGTTCCGGTATATGAGTTTGAAGGACTACCAGAACTTTTAACGGGTTCATTATTTCTTTTTTAAGCACATCCAGCCCATTGCAACTCTTTACCTCAACTACTGCATCAAGGTCATCGATCTTCTTACCACTCTCAGACTGTCCTAAGTTTATTCTCTATGATAATAAGGGACACATCACCTATCTTTTAAGAACTATGGGATGTGTCCTTGGATCTCCTTGTATGTTTGAGTTCCGGTTATGTGTAGGTCCGTTTATTCTTTCTTCTTAAATAAATCATCCAGGCTTTTACTAATACTAATTTCTGTGCTAATGGTTTTGGGCTTTTTGCTTGTAACAGGTTCTTCCAATATTAGCTCCATTTGCCTGTCGTCTTTTTTAGATTTTTTTGCTTTCTTAACCGCCTTTGAAGTATCAATCGCTTCCTTCAGCAGGGATTCATCTAATTCCACCAATTCCCTTTTAACTTGCCAGCTTCTCCATTCTTCTAATACAAGGCGAAGTCTTGGTTCAAGCCAGTTGCTTATCTCACCTGCTGTTGATTCGGGCTTGGATATGTTGGCCAGGAAGACAGGATATTCGAGTTTTGTATTATCAATTTCAATGCCTTCTCCATCTTTGACGGCCCTGATTTTCTCGGCATAAAGAATTGACATTTTCTGTGAAGAGCCTTGACTGCCTGTGTTGATCGTTTTAGTTGAAGTACCTTTTTTGAAAACACCTCTTGGCAGACTAACAATCGCCAGAATTCGGCAGTGTTTGGCAACATACTTCCTTAAGAATTCATCCTGAGAGTTTGAGAAGAAGCCTTCCGGAAGAAACAGACAAAGTTTCCCTCCAACCTTGCATGACCTTACAGCCTGCTGAACGGAAAAATTATATTCGGAGAATTTATCATCTCTGCCGTCCTGATTAATATCCCGTTCAAGATTTTTCAGAACATCATCTACATTGCCTCTTTTATATTGATGATTTCCTGCTGGATTGCCGACGACCAAATCCCAATCATCTCCCAAATAAAATAATCCATTGGTCTCTCGTACAGGTATTTGAGAAATCGCTTTTCCTGATTTAGAAAAATATAATGCAAGATACGTTTTAGCGATCGTAAATGGAAGGCTGTCAATATCGATGCCCAGCATATTTTCCAAAGGTATTCCCTTTTTAGCTGCTGCTGACAGAAAACCGCCGCTCCCACACTCAAAGTCAAGAAGCTTCCATTGACTCTTTAACTCACCAATCAGGTCAAACATGAAAGCAATGATGCACTGTTCAGTAAGATATTGATTAAATTCTTTCCCTTGAAATGACCGCAATATAAATATTCTAAACTGGTCAGCAATATCCGGACCTAATGAGTTAACTAAATCAAAGCGCCTATGAATATCTCTGATGTGCTCCTGTCTAAATAGAGTTTTATAAAGTTCAACAAAAGGTGATTTTGAATCATAAGTATGCCGGTTTTCAAGATAGTTGAGAATATGTCTTGACACTTTTTTTAAGATATCTGGCGTTATCAAGCGATCTTCTAAGATGTTATATGCCGAAACCAGTTCCGGAAGAAAATCCTTTCTAAAGGATTCCGCATCGAGTTTTTTGGCCATGTACCCTTGAGTGAGGCCAGATTTTTCGAGAAGTTCATCAAAGGTTAGGATTTCAACCGGTTCGGCAGTCTGTATTAACTGATCATTAACGACTTCAAAACGATGCCTATAAAATATTATTCCCCTGCCAACGGTGGTGGCAACATATAAAGGCGCCCGACCTGATACAGCATACTTCTTCTCTTTTTTTGGGAAATTTACAAGGTAATTTTTAGCCTGCTTAAGGGCAGATTCGTGAGTCTTATGATCTCTTTTTGCTTCAACAAGCAGCACCGGCTCGCAATCCTGGTAATAAACAATATCCATTGTAGAGGCGCTTTTGCCTCCACTTGGGTTATATACAGGTACGTCTTTTATCTTTACCCTTTCATGATCTCCTATTCCCGGATATCCGAATTTTGACAATAATGGAATAATGTCATGAAAGACATAAGAGTCTTCCGAGCGTTTCGGCATTAAACAACATCCTCCCGCTCGCCTCTGATCACTGCCTCAGTCTTGGCAATCAAGTCCTTCAACATTTCCTCTGCAATCTCGATGTTCTTTTTGTATCCTGCCTCATTGCCTTTAGCCCTGGCTTCCATTGCTTTGTCATGATACTGGTACATTCTTTTGTATTCAGATTCAATATGAGATTGGATAGCTTCAGGCAACATAGGTATTTTAATAGCCTTAATTTCATCAAACGGTAATTTTGGCGCTCCGACTCCTTTAGATCGAATCCACAGTTGCGAATTCCCAAATTTACTTTTTAAAAAAATGACGACATAAAAGGGATTTATATCCTTGACTCGTACAATATCAATATCTTGACTAATGTTAACCTTGTCTTTTCTGGATAGGTAAATAACACATTTTCCTAAACCACCCATTCCAGCATTTCCAAGCAGAATATCTTTATATTTTAATCTGCTTCGTTTAGGGTCATTGTGTGACCCCTCATCAACTAATGCTTCTTTTATAAAGTAGTCAATTCCAGTTGCGGTAAGATTTATTGTTTGAATATATCTAACTGCACCGTTGTTACTGTATACACGGCTTCCAACCTGTCCATAAGTAATAAAATCAATAATATCTCCGAATAATTTTGTAGTATATTTTTTGGAAAGTATTATAAGCAGATTTTGAAATTCCACTTCCCAATATTGTGGATCAAATCTGCCAGCAGGGTTTTCATTTAACAAATCACGATCTGTCTTATCAACCCTAACCATTATAAAATCATCTTTATAAACTGTCTTCGAGATATTTAAGTCTTGCCTCATAATAGAACTCCTTATATTGTTCTGATATCATTTGTAAGCCCTTGCCTTCCATCTTTTTAAGTGACGCAAGGAAAACTGGATAGTT
>JAGVGM010000218.1 GCA_020057065.1 Thermodesulfovibrionia bacterium | reverse complement strand
TTTCAAAAATGTCAGTTATGAGGGCAGATCAGGTAAAATACAAAAACCGGACATTTCTAAATCAGTAAGAATAGGACATTTCTAAATCGGTAGAACATCTGTTGATTTCAAGTTGTAAAATGTAACTTAGTATGTTATAACACATACTTACTTATTTACCTAAAAACCTATTAAAGGAGAAAAAATGAGCAAGAAGTTTTTATTGGTTTTTTTATTGCTATTAACAGTATCAATTCTTTCAGGATGTGAACAAAAGGGGAAATCAACAGGCCCTGCACTTGTCAAAGTTGGTAAGTCTGAGATTACACAGGATAGCTTTCTGAAAGAGATCAGCCGTATACCTGAATGGGCAAGAGAACAATTTACTGGTAAAGAAGGCAAGGAGAAGTTGCTTGATGAAATTATTAAAAGAGAGCTGGTTTACCAGGATGCAAAGAAGATGAAGCTTGATAAAGACCCTGAGTATCTTGAGAAGGTAAAAGAGTTTGAAAAAATGACTCTCATAGCTCTTATCCTTAAGAAAGAGGTTGAGGATAAAGCCAAGGTTGACGATGCAGAGGTGAAAGAGTTTTTTGATAAAAATGCAGACAAGTTCACAATCGGCACCAAAATCAGGGCCAGCCATATACTTGTTGAAACTGAGGACCAGGCAAAGAAGATCCGTGAGCGCATCAGAAAAGGTGAGAGCTTTGAAAAAATGGCAGAAACCTATTCTAAAGACAAAGGTTCCGCATCAAAAGGGGGAGATATCGGCTATTTTGGCAGCGGACAGATGGTCCCTGAATTCGAACGTGCTGTAATGGGTCTTAAAACCAATGAGATCAGCGAGCCTGTAAAGACCCGCTTCGGTTATCACATTATAAAGCTGGCAGATGTAGCAAAGGGCGAAACAGCATCATTTGAACAGTCAAAGGAGCCGATAAGAAAACAGCTCCTTGCCGAAAAACAGAAAGGTCTTATCGATTCATACATCGGGAATTTAATGAAGAAGGCCGATATAAAAAAGAATGAAGACGCCCTTGCTTCAACCCCGCTGCCATGGGAAAAGAAACAGGGAAAATAAGTCCATTGCGGGCCTATAGCTCAGCTGGTTAGAGCGCACCCCTGATAAGGGTGAGGTCATTGGTTCGACTCCAATTAGGCCCACCAGTTAAAAATTGAAATTGCAATTTTAAAATTTAAAATTTAAAATATTAAAAGTCGGGGGTGTAGCTCAACTGGGAGAGCGCCTGCTTTGCAAGCAGGAGGTCATCGGTTCGATCCCGTTCACCTCCACCATTTCTTTGTATAACGATGGTTGCAAGAAGTTTTTCGTTATTACGAGAGACAGGGGAGGTATTTATGTTAAATGTACAGCAACAAAATGCTGAGAAAAGAAAATATCCACGCCTGACGATAAATGCAGATTTAACATATACCAAATTTCATAACAATAACATGCATCCCGGGTTCTGTAAGAATCTCAGTTATACAGGCATTCTTTTTATCACAGAACAAAATCTTACCCCCGGGGATTCTGTATTTGTCACGTTAGATACAAAAAGCAGCAACTTTACCCCTTTGAAAGCCATGGTAGAAGTTGTCAGGATTGAACCCGCAGATAATAAATATACTGTCGCGGGCAAGATAACAGAATATAAATAGGAAGAACTGGGCGGGTTTGAAACCCTCCCCAACAATTTTATTTACAGTAATAAAAGGGCGACCCGCCGGGGTCGCCCCTAAAATTTTTTACGATCATCATATGGACCAGCATACCTTCCGTATACTTGAATTCGACAAGATACTTGAAATGGCCGCTGTATTTGCGCTCACTGCACCGGGAAGAGATGTGGTTCTAAGCATTAAACCGCTCAAGGACCTCGGTGAGATAAGACAGCGGATTGCACTTATTTCAGAGTGCCGGAATCTGCTGTCTGAAGGACAATATCCCGGCATAGAGCATTTTGACGATCTCTCTCTGCTGTTTCAGAAGGTCAGACCTGTTGATGCTGTACTTGAACCTTTGGAATTAAAGACCTTTCTTCCCCTCTTTTATTCTGCATTTAATCTGAAGATATTGAGTGAAAGTCCTTCATACACAAGACTTGGCATAATTGTATCACAGCTTACAACTCATCCCGGCATCAAAAAAGCAATCGGGCATGCCCTGGACATTGAAGGGAAGATCCGTGATGAAGCATCTCCTGAGCTATTTAACATACGAAGGGGCATCAAGTCCTGTGAAGGCAGGATCAAAGGGATGCTTGAAGGAATATTACAACAGAAAGAGACGATCCTGTATCTTCAGGATATTTATTTAGCTGAAAGGAATAACAGGTGGGTTATTCCGGTGAAAAGGGATTTCAAGGGCAATGTGCCCGGTATAGTTCATGACATTTCCAATACAGGAGAGACGGTTTATGTCGAGCCTTATTCAATTCAGCATCTTGGCAATGAGCTTGAATCTTACAGGGCTGAAGAAAAGCTTGAGGAGTACAGAATATTGCAAAGGCTGACTGCACTCCTGAGAGAACGCCTTCATGAAATTGAAGAAGACTATCATATTGTTGCAAAGGTTGATGCACTGCTGGCTGCTGCAGGATTTTCAAAATTAATGGATATGTCTCCTCCTGAAATAAATGAGTATGGATATATGAGGATCATAAGTGGACGCCATCCGCTCTTATGGAAAACACTCAGGAGGGAGGACCGTGAGGGCCGGCTTGTACCGCTGGACATGGAGATCGGAAGAGAAAACTCATGCATGATCATTACCGGTTCCAATGCAGGCGGGAAAACCGTCTCCCTCAAGACGATAGGTGTTTTGAATTTAATGGCGCTTTCAGGCCTGCATATACCAGCAGGATCCGGAACTGCGATACCCTTTCTGAAAAACATCTTTGCCGATATCGGCGATGAACAATCCATCGAACAAAATCTCTCCACCTTTTCCGCCCACATTACACGTATTTCTGAAATCATCAGGCAGGGGAATGAGCATACATTGGTTATTATAGACGAACTTGGGACAGGAACAGACCCGGAACAGGGCGGAGCGCTTTCATGCGCCATCTTGAGAAAGCTGAAGAAATGCAGGGCACTAACTCTTGCATCTACGCATCTCGGGATGCTCAAGGCCTTTGCCCATTCCGAACCAGGGATAATAAACAGCGCGATGGAGATGGAGGAGATCACCGTGAATGGTGTTTCAATATACAGGCCGACCTATAAACTCATTATAGGGGAACCCGGCACATCACATGCTTTTGAAATTGCAGAGTCACTGGGATTGAATATAGATATCATCAGAGAGGCAAGGGAATTTATCAAAGATGAAGGCGGAAGGATTGAAGCGCTGATAACGGAATTAAAACAAAAAACCGCTGGACTTGATAACAGGATAAAAGAGACGGAGAAACTGAAACAGGACATTGAGCATCTCCAATTACAATTAAAAGAAGAACTCTCACGGCTCAAGATAACGGAAAAAGAGATAATGGCAAAGGCTTTGAGAGAAGCTGAAGATGTTGTGAGGAAGACAAAACGGGAGACACGGGATATTATTGAAACTCTGAAACGGGCCAGTCTCACAGAAGCCAGAGAAGCTGCAAAAGAACTCGATAAGAAGCTCGAAGAAGTGATCAGTATCCGTAAACAGTATTCAGCGGAAAAAACTTCTCAGCTTAGGGAAGTCAGGGATGGACGGCGTGTCCTTGTTAATACTTTGGGAAAACATGGCTTAATACATTCAGTCAATGAGAAGACCGGAAGATGTAAAGTCTTTGTTGACGGCAGGGAGATAGAGGTTGCTATTGCCGATCTGTCCGAACCAGTTACAGATAATATACAGGGCAGGGGCAGCACGGTACGCCATGCCCCTGCGGAAACAAACATGGACATTAACATCCCCAATGAATTAAACGTCATAGGCCGGCGCGTTGATCCCGCACTCTCTTTAGTCGAGAGGTACCTGAATGATGCGTCAATTGCGGATCTTAAACAGGTAAAGATCATTCACGGAATAGGGGCCGGGATCCTTTCAAGCGCAATAAGAGAGTATCTTAAAGACCATCCTCTTGTTGAGAACTTCAGAAAGGGAAGTGATGACGAAGGGGGAGAAGCTGTGACGGTTGTTGTGCTTTGATAAATCATGGAAGAGATTTTAAAAGAATATGTAATTTCCGTTTTTGACAGGAAACTGCTGCTGCATGGAGACAGGCCGGAGGCTGTGGGATGGTCTTCAAAAGGACAAATTTTACGACATCAGGCAATGCTTGATGTCGGTGATATTCATAATGGCAAAATCCTCGATTTCGGCTGCGGTAAAGGGGATTTTTACAGGTTCTTAGTAGAGAGGGGGATCCAAATTAAATACACCGGCTTCGATATTAACGAGAAACTTATCAGCCTTGCGAAAGAGAAATATCCCGGGGTTGATTTCAGGGTTTTCGATATAGACAACGATATCCTCGATGAGGATTTTGACTTTATATTCCTGTGCGGGGTGTTTAATTTAAAAGTTGAAGGGATTGATGAGACAATTAAAAAAACACTTGCAAGACTGTTTCAGCATTGCGGAACAGCGCTCGCTTTTAATGCCCTTTCATCTCATGAACCTGAAAAAGATTTTGAATTGCATTATATATCACCGGAAGAGATATTTACTTTTACAATGAAAAATCTTTCTCCTAATGTTTCCCTCAGGCATGAAAGAATAAAGTACGATTTTACAATCTTTGTATACAGGGATATCAATAAATACTAATTGATAATGAGTAATGAACAATGAGCAATTAATGAGTCCTTAATTACTAATTGATAATTGCTCATTACTAATTATTCTTTGCAGATTACTTATCGAGTAACTCCCTTATCTTTACTAAAAGGGTCTTGGGTTCAACAGGCTTCAGTAAAAGGTGTGTCTTCTCTTCAGGAAGGGGGCTCATCATATTTGCAGTATAGCCGCTCATAAAGACAGTTATGATGTCAGGCCTCACCTTCTTTATTTCATTGTAAACATCTATTCCGCTTCTCTTTGGCATAATCACATCGAGGAGGCAAAGATGCACTGCGTTAATGTTCATCATGAATTTCTTTACAGCATCGTCGCCGTCTATCGCTGTGATTACCTTGTAGCCGGATCCGCCGAGCACGATCTCCATCAGCTTCCTCAGTGATTCATCATCCTCTGCAAGGAGTATTGTTTCTGTCCCGTTCAGTGAGGCTGCCACAGAACCGTCATCTTTTTCACTGTTTTCACTCATGTCTTTTGTTGTGCAACCTGGTACTGTCTTAATGCTTATATTAAAACTTTACTCAGGAAATATCCACGTCTTCAATATAAGAATTAGCAGAAACTTTGCAGATTGTTTGAAGGTTTTTCCCGTGCTCAGATGAAAAAACCGGGGATGTATCCCCTGGGGCAGGACATTTTTTTCTGCCGCAGGGGATCACAAATTAGTTTTCACAACAAAGGCGCCTCATGCTTTTCTTTCCTGTCGGTGACACCGACATAACAACTTCAACCTTATTCCCGCATAGACTGCAGAGCTTGGCTGAATTCCTTGATTCAGCTCTTGCGGAAGCATCGGTCTTTGACTTTGCTTTTCCAGCCATAATAGTTTCCTCCTTTCATAATAGTTTCACACATGAAATCACACAAATTTCCTGTGCATATTCGCTATGAATACAGTTTCCTTATGATGTATCCTCAATTTGATTTGATAAAGCGAGGACCAGGAAGCAGTATAACCTGCGGAACTTTAACTATAATCCAAATTATAAAATCTTGTCAATATATGATATATAAAAAGTCCCCCCATTTTTTTAAAACAACCAACGACCACTTAATAAATTTCGTTTTTGCTTATCCATTAAAGACTTATCTTCGGCAAGACCTTATTTCTGGGGGAACTCCTGTTAAAAAGGAGATGTAGACAGATGCATTAATAATAATTCTTAAAGTCAGATTCTCTACGATAAGGTGCTGAGATAATGAGCAGCAGTACAAAAAATATTGCTGAATAAATCTTCCAGTTACGTATCACTTTTTTTACTCCGCTTACTTATATGCCGACAAATTTATCCAGGCAAAAAGATCAACACCATCTTCAAACTGTAATCCTTTATCGGCACGATATAGCTTTTCCTTAAGTGGGTCTTCGCGTAAGAGTGTGGGTTAATTCCTGTCTCCCCCTTTGAAAAAGGGGGATGAAGGGGGATTTTATAATTATAATCTCTTCCATATTTCTTC
>JAGVGM010000294.1 GCA_020057065.1 Thermodesulfovibrionia bacterium | reverse complement strand
CAATATCTGTTTTCTATCGAAACCCTGTATTTTTTGACAGAGGTCACTCTGCCGGCAAAAGAACCATCTCGCAAAGTGGTTTTTCGACAGGCTCGTTAGGAGTAAAAATATGATCGAATATATTACATTAGCCCTTTCGAGCCTTAAAGCGGCAAAAGAAGTTATTGCGACTATTCAAAACATTCGAGATTTCGATAAGATTTCGATTGCAACCACAGAATTGAAAGAGCACCTTATCGAGACTATCGACAGTATTCTTTCCACAAAGGAGCAACTCCTGACGTTTCAAGATAGAATAACGAATCTTGAACAGGAAAATAATCGCCTCATAAATTGGACAGCTCAAAAAGAAAAGTACACTCTGAAACTTATTGCCAATGGGTCGTTTGCTTATGTAAATAATGAATCTAAAGAGAACCTTCAAAATTCTCACAAGCTTTGTTGTAATTGTTTTGATAAAACTATAATATCGACACTTCAACAAGAATATTTCTTTGGACATGCAAACAACTTTATGCTCCATTGCCCAAATGGATGTCCACCGCTTAAATTTAGAGAATATATTGATGATTAAAACCTCCTAACCAGTCATTGGAGCGGATTATCCGCTCAATTAATATGTTATGCGTCTACAATACCATGCCCAAGAAAAGACTTTAAATCTTAATTTAAAAAAGGTAGAATCCCCACACTATGGAACTTTGGAACAAGGATGTTGAAAGTAAGTTTTTCACTGAATCCGTTAAATTTGCCACTCCAGAACAGTTGTTCTATGTAACCGATAAAAATAGATACTTCGCCTACTGGCCCAAAGGCTATGATGGCAAGAAAAGCACCCTCCAAAGCAGAAACGCATTAATCGGGAATTTTACTGAGAAATGGACAACGGACTTAATCCAAGAAGTCGTCAAAGATAAGGGACTGTTTGCCGTTCAAGGCGCAATCTGTGACGAGATTGCCTTGACAAACATGTCCCCTGCTGATGTTGTCATTTCAAAAAGCAAGAATATCAACCAGCGACCAGAGGACATCGTGGCTATAATTGAAGTAAAGATGTCCATTGTCTGGAACTGGGAGTTACAAGGGGGGGAGACATTGTCTTGCATCGGTGACTATAAGACACATCAGGGTAATCCTGGCTTGTTGCGTTCCGATTCAATGTTGAAGGGCATCGGCAAGAGCATAAACATAAGAGTTTCGAGTTTTAAAGCTGCCACAATCCCGATTATTGTGATGGGCAATACGCCCATTACAAATAGCTATTATCCGAAGGTTGACCACCTGAAGGTTGCAGGAATTATACAAGGCTTCTGGTCTGTAAACCCTCAGCCGTTGGATGATAATGGAGAGAACATAAAGAAGACCGAAAAGCAGGGATTCAACAGGTTTGATAGTTTTGAAGAGCTAAGGAATGCCTTTAATGTCTTACTGTCAGAGGAAAGGAACTTCTTTTCCAGCATGAAAAGCAAAAAAGAATTAGGAAAGATTATCGAGACTGCAAACCGTGAAGGAACCTACGAAAAGAAGGCAGACGTCTTTTTAAAACTTATCAAGGAAGAATAGCAAAATATGAAAGAGTTAAAGCATAGACGCAATGGAACAAAAACGAGTTCTTTCGGGACTCCGGGGCGAATCAATCATGATTCTTCTAAGTTTTATGACAGCAAATTATATGCGGGTAAAAAGCCGCTTGAAACGATTAAAATTATTGAGAATCATATCCCCGATGAAAACCTTGATAAAATCTACTGCAAATCAAGCGAGATAATGGATGATATCCCCGACTACAGTGTTCATTTAATGGTCACATCACCACCATACAATGTAAAGAAAGAATATGACAAAGACCTTTCCCTTGATGAATACAGAACATTACTAAAGGCGGTGTTCAAGGAAACTTACAAAAAACTGGTTACAGGCGGAAGAGCATGTATAAATGTTGCCAATCTCGGAAGGAAACCATACATACCGCTCCATAGCTACATCATAGAGGACATGCTTCAACTTGGCTATTTCATGCGTGGTGAAATCATCTGGAACAAGGCATCAAGCGCAAGCCCTTCAACCGCATGGGGAAGCTGGCAATCGGCGGCAAACCCCGTATTAAGAGACATTCACGAATATATTTTAGTTTTTTCAAAAGAATCCTTTTCAAGGAAACGAGGAAATAATAAAGATACGATAGCTAAAGAAGAGTTCCTTGAATGGACAAAAAGCGTTTGGACATTTCCCGCCGTGTCAGCCCGTAGTATTGGGCACCCTGCACCCTTCCCAGAGGAACTACCACACCGCCTTATCCAGCTATATACTTTCGAGAAAGATGTTGTCTTAGACCCGTTTTGTGGCAGTGGAACTGCCTGTCTTGCAGCGTTGAAGGATGGCAGGCATTACATCGGGTATGACATCGAACCTGAATATGTAGAACTGGCAAATCGAAGGATAAAGGCACATTCAAGCCAGAAAAATCTATTTGAACACGAACCGCCTTCAAGAACCATAAAATCAAATAAAGAATGGGCACGGCAAAGCATATAAAAACCGCATAACACTTATAAGGCCTCCCGATGTCAAGGGTAAAATTATCCATTAACGAAAAAAATGGTTTTCTTTTTTCGTATAACTTAAGAACGAACCTTTTTG
>JAGVGM010000284.1 GCA_020057065.1 Thermodesulfovibrionia bacterium | reverse complement strand
CCCTGTCCATATATTCGGACATCCCGCAGATATGGATGAGCTTCTGAAAATTTGCAAAAAAAATAATATTGATATCATTGAAGATGCAACAGAAAGCCTTGGATCAGAATATAAAGGCAAAAAAATCGGCTCGTTCGGAGCGGCAGGATGTTTTTCATTTAACGGCAATAAAATCATCACAACAGGCGGCGGCGGCATGGTTGTAACCAATAATAATAGTATCGCAAAAAAAATAAAGCATCTTAGCACTCAGGCCAAGAAAGACAATTTTGAATACGACCACGACGCGATTGGTTATAACTACAGGCTATCAAACATGCAGGCAGCTATGGGACTGGCGCAGATGGAGCGGATTGAAGACTTTGTTAATATCAAGCGGGAAAATGCTTCAATATATTCTGGTTTAATGTCAGAGGTAAAGGGTGTTAAATTTCTATGGGAAGATGCTCAGGTTAAAAGCAATTTCTGGTTTTATACCATAAAAGTTGCAAAGCGGCATAAGAAGAAACTGATTAATTATCTCCTGTCAAAAAATATTCAGGTAAGGCCAGTCTGGAAGCTTATACATACTTTGCCGATGTATAAGGGTGCGCAAACTTACAAGATTGAAAATGCAGTTAGAGCCTATGAGACATGCATAAATCTCCCGTGTAGTTTATCGCTCGGCAAAAAAGAGATAGAGTACGTCGCTCAAAATATCGGAGATTATTTCTCAGGGCAGTAATCTTTTAAAATGGAAAAGATTGTTTTATTGGGAGGTGGAGGGCATGCAAAGGTCGTCATAGACCTGATAAATGCCTGCGGAAGCTATGAGATTGTGGGGATTGCGGATGCGCAGCTTGCCGCCAAGGTTTCTATTTCCGGAGTCACTGTGCTTGGTAATGACAGCGTTCTGCCGGAACTCTATAGAAAAGGAATTAAGAACGCATGCATTGCTGTTGGAAGCGTGAAAGACAACAGCAATAGAAAAACTCTGTATGAGAAAGTTAAGCGTGAGGGATTTTCAATTCCCGCTCTGGTGCATCCGTCTGCAATTATTTCGGGCAAGTCACGGATTAGCGAAGGAGTTCAGGTTATGGCAGGCGCAATTGTTCAGACAAGCTCATCAATAGGCGAAAATACAATTATTAATACCGGAGCCATAGTCGAGCATGACTGTGCAGTCGGAAGCCATGTGCATATATGCCCCGGTGCTACGCTGTCCGGAGGCTGTCTTATTGGCGAAGGGGCATTCATAGGTGTGGGCGCTACGGTAATGCAGGGCATTAAAATAGGAAGTAATTCTATTGTTTCTGCCGGTGCAGTGGTAATTAATGACGTGCCTGATAATGCGAAGGTTATAGGGGTTCCCGCGAAATGAAGGCTTTCATAATCGCAGAGGCAGGGGTAAATCATAACGGTTCTATTGACACTTCCAGAAAACTTGTTGATGTCGCTGTTGATGCTGGGGCTGACGCAGTCAAGTTTCAGACATTCAAGACAGATCAAATAGTAAGCATAACCGCGCCAAAGGCTGAATATCAGATAAGAACGACCGGAAAACGAGAGACTCAATTCAGGATGTTGAAAAAATTGGAGTTGTCGGAAAAGGCACACCATGAGCTTTTTTTATACTGCAAAAAAAAGAAGATAATATTTTTATCAACACCTTTCGATATTGAGAGCGTTGATTTTTTAAATAAGCTTGGACTTGGCATATTCAAAATTCCTTCGGGAGAAATAACGAATTTACCGTATTTAGAGAAAATCGGGAATCTCAAGAAGAAAATTATTATGTCTACGGGCATGGCAGACATGAGAGAAATAAAAGATGCCCTTAAGATTCTGATAGACTGCGGGACACCCAAAGAGAATATAACACTTTTACATTGCAACACCGACTATCCAACATCTATGCGGGATGTAAACTTGTTGGCAATGCTTACGATTAGAGATGCTTTCAAAGTTAAGGTTGGTTATTCTGATCATACGCTTGGCATAGAGGTCCCGGTAGCTGCTGTGGCATTAGGCGCAACTATTATAGAAAAACATTTTACTTTAGATAAAAAAATGAGTGGTCCCGACCACAGTTCATCATTGGAACCCAAAGAACTTAAAGCCATGGTAGAAGCTATAAGAAATATAGAGAAGGCGTTGGGAGATGGAATAAAGAAGCCATCTCGCTCGGAGATGAGAAATATACACGTAGTTCGCAAAAGCATAGTGGCTGCACGGGCTATTAGAAGGGGCGAGGTACTGAGCGAGGGAAACATTACGGTAAAGAGACCTGGAACCGGCATAAGCCCAATGGAATGGGATAAAATAATTGGCGGTAAGGCTGTTAGAGATTTCCAGAAAGATGAGATTATAGAGAATTGAAAATGCGTAAGATTGCAGTTGTGACAGGCACAAGAGCAGAATACGGACTGCTTTACTGGATTATCAAAGGAATTCATGATGACCCTGAACTTGAATTGCAGTTGATTGTAACGGGCATGCATCTTTCTCCGGAATTTGGACTGACAGTTAGAGAAATAGAAAAAGACGGCTTCCCCATAGCAGAAAGAGTTGAGATGCTGCTTTCTTCCGATACTGAAAGCGCAATAGCAACATCTATGGGGCTCGGAATGATAGGTTTTGCAAAGGTCTATGAACGATTGAAGCCCGATATTTTGGTTGTATTAGGTGACAGATTTGAAATTTTGGCCGCGGTATCCGCGGCAGTGCCTTTCAGGATACCTGTTGCGCATATTCATGGTGGCGAGACCACGGAAGGTGCTATTGACGAGGCTTTCCGTCACTCGATCACAAAGATGTCGCACCTGCATTTTGCCAGTTGCGAGGCGTACCGTCAGCGCATCATCCAACTGGGGGAAGACCCGGATCGGGTGTTCAACGTTGGCGCCCTTGGTGTTGAAAACATCCGGCACATATCTTTCATGGGGCGCAGTGAGTTAGCGGCAGCCATCGGATTCAATCTTGAAAAGCCCTATTTCCTTGTGACATTTCACCCGGTGACCCTGGAAAGAGAAACATCCGAAGGACAATTTCAGTCTCTGCTGGATGCCCTGGATGCTTTCCCTGAATACAACGTGATTATTACAAAGGCCAACGCCGATGCGGATGGGCGAATAATCAACCGCCTTATTGAGGAATATGCAGAAAAGCGGCGGAAGCGCTGTCATGCAGTAGCCTCACTAGGCGTGCACCGGTATCTGACGGCAATGAAGTTTGCGACGGCAGTTATCGGCAATAGTTCCAGTGGTATAATTGAAGCGCCGTCTTTCAATATTCCCACAGTCAATATTGGCGACCGCCAGAAAGGCCGCGTCAAGGCTGGAAGTGTGATAGATTGTGAGCCTTTTGCCGCTTCAATAGAGACCGCAATCCATAAGGGTATATCATTTGAATTTCAACAATTATTGAAGAACACTAAAAATCCATATGAAAAGCCAGGGACAGCTTGCGGAATTGTATCAACGATGGCAGCCTCTGATCCTGCCGGATTGCTCAAAAAAAGGTTTTACAACATTCCAATAGCCGGTCTGATATGACATTCGCATGAGAGACCTTGTACTCATCCCCGCCCAAGGCGGCTCCAAGGAATTACCCAAAAAGAATATTCGGTTGATGCGCGGCAAGCTGCTGTTTGTCCGGCCACTGTTTAAATGGAGGGGTGTCCTGCCTTGAAAGCATTGGTGATAGGCTATGGTTCCATAGGCCAGCGCCATGCACGTCTGCTGGCAGAACTGGGCTGTCAGGTGGCGGTGATGAGCCGTCGTTCCATCGAGTTTTCACCTTGTTATTCCGATCTGTCGGAGGCGCTGGCTCGTTGGCAGCCAGATTATGTTGTGGTGGCAAATCGAACCAGTGAGCACCATCAAACAATCGAGGCTTTAGTCCAATATGGGTTCCAAGGGCGTGTGCTGGTAGAAAAGCCCTTGTTCAACCGATCCTCTGAACTATCAACCCACGCGTTCTCTCAAGCAGCAGTAGCCTACAATTTGCGATGCCACCCCCTTCTTACAAAACTGAAATTTTTTCTGGGTGATTCTGCCAAGCTTGTCACAGCTAATATTTATGTGGGGTCATATCTGCCAGACTGGCATCCGAATATGGACTACCGACAGAATTATTCCGCAAAAAAAAGCGAGGGCGGTGGGGTATTGCGGGATCTCAGCCACGAATTGGACTACGTGCTTTGGCTCTTCGGTCCATGGCTGAGACTGACGGCACTCGGTGGGCACTTTAGCCAATTAGAAATTGATAGCGACGACGCTTGCTCGCTGCTCATGGAGACGGAACGTTGCCCTCTGGTCGCCATCCACATGAACTATCTGAACCGCGTACGTCGCCGAGAAATTTCTGTGAATACGGCTCATCATACGGTTCGAGTTGACCTGATTAAGAACACGATAGAGATCAATGGTGTTCAGGAAGCGTTTAGTATGGAGTTGGACGACACCTATCGCGCTCAACATCAGGCTATGTTGGATGGGAATATTGAAGGGCTTTGCACTTTGGGAGAGGCTATGGAAACCTTGTTTACTATTGAAGCTGCGGAGCAGGCTGCGCTGTCATATAGATGGATCGAACGATGAGTCGTATCTGTACTATCTGTGCGCGAGGCGGCTCCAAGGGGGTCAATAACAAAAACATCCGTGAGCTCGCTGGAAAGCCATTGATTACGATAAGCCTTGAGCAGGCGCGGTCCAGTAGCCTCTTCGATTTAATCGCGGTGAGCAGTGACTCGGCCGAGATTCTTGATGTAGCCCGCAGTCACGGTGCAGACTTGCTGATCGACCGTCCGCCAGTGCTGGCCTCCGATACTGCTGCCAAGTTACCCGCAATCCGTCACTGCGTCGGAGAGGCAGAACAGTTTTTCGGAAAACGGTTTGATGTAGTAGTGGATTTGGATGCCACCTCGCCACTGCGGTTGGTTGAGGATATACAGGGTGCCGTCGATCTGCTGGAGAGCAATAATGTGTCGAATGTCATTACGGCAGCACCCGCACGGCGGTCGCCCTATTTCAACTTGGTGGAGTTGTCTGAGGATGGCGTGGTCAGGCTCTCTAAGCCGCTGGAAAAGTCCATTATTCGTCGTCAGGACTCGCCACAATGCTTTGACATGAATGCGTCGATTTATGTCTGGAAGCGGTCTTCTTTATTCGATTACCCAACAGTGTTCAACGCAGATACTCGGCTCTTCGTCATGCCGGAAGAGCGTTCTATCGATATTGATACGGAACTGGATTTTAAAATTGTCGAACTTATGATGAGGAAAAGGGTCACTAAATGAACGAACTTTCTTATCGGGGTTTGTTTGATTTAACGGGGAAGGCCGCCGTCGTAACGGGCGGGGCCGGCATCCTCGGCCAGCATTTTTGTGCTGGGCTTGCTGAGTCCGGTGCTAAGGTCGCTGTTGTTGATGTGCAGGAAGAAAAGGCATTGGAACTTGCTGAAGCGCTCGGTCAGCGATACAATGGCCAGATCATTGGGATTGGCTGCGATGTGTCCGATCCCTCATCCGTAAACGCAATGGTTGCGCGTGTCGTAGCCGAGTTTGGGGAAATCAACATCTTGCACAACAACGCCGCGGGGAAGTCAGATGACCTGGATGCCTTCTTTGCACCGTTCGAGGAGTATAGCTTAGATCAGTGGCGCAAGATAATGTCCGTGAATCTGGACGGCATGTTTCTGGTCGCCCAGGCAGTCGGCAAGCAAATGATTACCCAGGGCAAAGGAGGCAGTATTGTCCAGACCGCGTCCATTTACGGTGTGATGGCCCCTGACCACCGTATCTATGAGGGCTCTTTTTACCTCGATCGGCAGATTAATACCCCGGCGGTTTACACGGCATCCAAAGCCGCCGTGATTGGGCTGACCAAGTATCTGGCAACTTATTGGGCTGGCAAAGGAATTCGTGTAAATACCCTGACCCCGGGTGGCACGGAAAGCGGTCAAAATGATGAATTAAAACGCCGCTACTCAGCACGCATCCCGATGAACCGGATGGCTAATGCCTATGAGATAGTCGGTGCGTTGCTGTACTTGGCTTCAGACGCATCGGGTTATGTCACGGGGCAAAATATCATTGTGGATGGGGGATTGAATGCCTGGTAGCAATCAGGGCAGCAGGCATTTTACTTCACCCTTATTGTGGAAAACAGTTATGGTTCAGAAGCGAATGTAATGCTATTTGCATACGAAGATCCACTGAAGAAGAAAAGAGGAGTATGAACACCCGAATTATTTCCCGACTCGACATCAAAGGGCCGAATCTTGTCAAGGGGATTCATTTTGAAGGTTTGCGCGTACTGGGGAAGCCAGCAAATTTTGCTCGTTACTATTACGAAAACGGCGCCGATGAACTGATTTATATGGACGCAGTAGCCAGTCTCTATGGCCGTAACAGCCTTTTAGAAATCATAGAGAAAACGGCGCGTGAGATTTTCATTCCGCTAACGGTTGGGGGTGGGCTGCGTACTATAGATGATATTCGCGCCGTTCTCCGCGCGGGCGCGGATAAGGTATCGCTTAATACCGCCGCTATTGCCTGCCCCGATTTGATCCACAGGGCGTCGCGTACTTTTGGTTCTTCCACGATTGTTGTTTCTATCGAAGCCATTCGAAAACCTGATGGTACTTACGAGGCCTATGTGAATTACGGTCGTGACCGGACCAATATAGATGTTTTTGAATGGGCAGTACGGGCTGTGGAGTTGGGTGCTGGCGAGTTGATGGTTACTTCCATCAACAAAGAAGGTACCGGAGATGGTTTTGACCTGGAACTTACGCGCCGGATTGCCGAAAGTGTTTCAGTCCCGGTCATTGCTGGTGGAGGCGCAGGAAAAATAAGCGACCTTTATGAAGTGCTCATCCAAGGCAAAGCTGACGCAATCGCACTTGCTTCTATTTTGCATTATAATTTTATCCAGTATAATATCGCTACCGATGAAGATTATTCTCAGGAGGGTAATATCGAATTCCTGAAACGTGGCAAAATATTCTCAAAAATTCAGGGCGCCACTATTGATGAAATTAAATCATATTTGTTAAAGCATGGTGTGGATTGCCGCTATCCTTTTGGTAAAGTCTTTGAGTCCCCTTCACAGGAGAGCATACATGGATAATTTTACACCATTGGTTGCAATTGTGGACTATGGATTGGGGAACCTTTTCAGTATTGAGCAGGCATGTGCATTTGTGGGCCTTAGCTCTATTATCACAAATTCCAAACGAGATATTTTAAATGCAGATGCGGTAATATTACCCGGTGTGGGCGCTTATGGCGATGCCATGCTGATGCTAAACCGATTAGATTTAGTGAATGTTCTGCGTGATATTGTTGGGTCACAAAAGCCGCTTGTTGGCATATGCCTTGGCCTGCAATTACTGATGACTGAAAGTTATGAATTCGGGCATCATAAAGGTCTTGGTATTATCGAAGGCGAAGTTGTGCGATTTGACGCACCAAAAGAAAAAGAACACATACTGAAAGTACCACAAATAGGTTGGAATCGTATATTTCAGCCAGTGGATGGTTTGCGGTGGCATGGAACACTGCTTGAGAGGATAGACTATGGCGAATATATGTATTTTGTCCATTCCTATACTGTTCAACCGCAAGACAGCAGTGTGATTCTTTCAAATTCATGTTATGGGCATATCGAGTTTTGCTCCAGCATTCAAAGTGGAAATGTGTTCGCCTGCCAATTCCACCCAGAACGGAGTGGTCTAGAGGGAATAAAAATATATCGAAATCTTGCAACTCAATTTCAAATCTCACTTCAAGAAGGAGAGAATTAATGACAGTTAGCATGTTGCCCAAGTACGGCTTACCGGAAGAGGTGGTTTTTTGTAAACGATGCGTGATGTCCAATCAACGCCCTGCTTCCATACCAGAGTTCAAACATCTATCAGACCGACGCGGCGCGAAATACATGTGCATTGACGAAGACGGGGTATGCGACGCTTGTCGCCACGCAGAGAAGAAAGAAGATATAAACTGGAATAATAGGGAGGAGGAGCTTTTACAACTGCTCGACAAATACCGGCGTAACGACGGCTATTATGATTGTATTGTTCCGGGCAGTGGAGGCAAGGATAGTGCGTTTCAGTCACACATCCTCAAATATAAATATGGAATGCATCCACTCACAATCACATGGCCACCTATCCTATATACAGAGTATGGTCATAAAAATTTTCTTAACTGGATTGAGATAGGCGGTTTTGATAATCTTACTTTTAAACCAAATGGTCGCGTTCACAAACTGCTTACCAAGCTTGCCATTCAAAATCTATTTCATCCTTTTCAGACATTCATTTTGGGGCAAAAAAACCTCGCGCCAAAAATTGCCATTAATTACAAAATCCCATTAATTTTTTATGGTGAAAATGAGGCAGAGTATGGCAACCCAATTGCTGATAATGCATCTTCGCTTCGTGATAGGTCTTTCTATGAGATGCGTGATTTGTCTGAGGTGTATTTATCCGGATTTCCTATCCCTGAACTCTTAGAAAAGCATGGGCTGTCACTAAACGACCTTATGGCGTATTTGCCTGCACCTGTGGAGGACCTGGAAAAAGCCAAAATAGAAGTTCATTATCTTGGTTATTATTTGAAGTGGACCCCCCAGGAAGTTTATTACTATGCGGTTGAAAACACTGGTTTTCAGGCACGCCCATTCCGAACAGAAGGAACCTACAGCAAGTATAACAGCATTGACGACAAGATTGATGACCTGCACTACTATACCGCGTGGATCAAGTTCGGATTAGGCCGTGCTACTTATGATGCCTCTCAAGAGATCCGCAATAAACACCTGACGCGGGAAGATGGCATCGCCTTAGTAAAGCAGTTTGACGGCGAAAAGCCTACTGGATATATCAGTGAAGTGATGAATTACCTCGAATTGGACGTAGCAGAATTTTTTAATCTGTGTGATAAATTTCGCTCTCCGCACTTGTGGACGAAACGAGCAAACGGTGAATGGGAACTACGGCATCCCGTATGGGAGAACTAAAATGAATATTTTGCTTGTTGTTTATGATAACGACTCATATATTCACTGGTTCCCTCAGGGATTAGCATATATTGCGGCTGTATTAAAACACGCTGGGCACAGTGTTTCCATCTATAATCAAGACCTGCACCATTATCCTGAAACACATTTGACCAAATATTTAAACGAGAATTATTTTGACATAGTCGGGGTTAGTATCATAGGTGGTTATTATCAATACCGGAAGTTGCTCAAGATCTCTGAAGCAATCAATGCATCCCATCAACGTCCCAAATATGTAATTGGGGGACATGGACCATCTCCTGATCCTGATTATTTTCTTAAAAAAACACAGGCAGATGCTGTAGTTATTGGGGAGGGAGAAAGGACAATACTTGAACTGATAGAAAATATGGGAAAACCAGGACAACTTGGTCAAGTCCTCGGTATAGCTTGGAGAGAAGGTGACAATGTAAAGCAAAATGATCGTCGGCCCTTAATTGTCGATGTTGACTCGATTCCCTTCCCGGCCTATGAGCTATTTCCCATGGAGTATTATCGACTGCTTCGCATGCCGCATGCCTCAAACAGGGATATGGTAATGCCAATGCTGTCTGGACGGGGTTGTACGTTTAAATGCAATTTCTGTTATAGGCTTGATGAAGGTTTCCGTCCACGCAGTAGCGAAAGCATTCTGGAAGAGATTCTTTTACTCCAGCAACAATATGGTATCACCTACATTGCCTTTGGCGATGAATTGCTTATGTCTTCCACAAAGCGAACAGAGGAACTTTGTGAAGCATTTATTAGATCTGGTCTCAAGTTTAAGTGGGACTGTAATGGCAGGCTAAACTTTGCCAAACTAAATCTATTGCGATTGATGAAGCGAGCTGGGTGTGTTTTTATTAATTATGGTATTGAAGCGATGGATGATCAAGTTCTTAGGAATATGAATAAGGCGTTAACTACCGATACGATCATAAACGGCATTGAGGCGACCTTGGGGGCTGGCATAAGCCCTGGTTTTAATATCATATTTGGTAATCTCGGAGAATCTCAAGAGTCGCTTGATAAAGGATTGGAGTTCCTGTTGAAATATGATGATGGAGCGCAGTTGCGGACCATAAGACCAGTGACGCCATATCCGGGTTCGCCTCTATATTACTATGCAATTGAAAAGGGACTCTTACGAGATTGCGAAGATTTTTATGAAAATAAGCATGTGAACTCAGATTTGCTTAGTGTGAACTTTACTAATATGAGTGACGATGATGTTCATCGGGCACTACTTGAGGCAAACTCCCGTCTCATCCAAAACTATTTCAATAAGAAGATGAAAGACGTTATTGAACAAGCTGCTGCTTTATATCTCGGTCATAATGTTGATTTTCGTGGTTTCCGACAATTATAACTTATGGATATAAGACGTGGAGATTGTAGACTGAATGTTCATTACCGAAAGTCTCTTGACAATAAGCGGGAAGCGTCAAGAGTCGGATGGATTACGCAGAGTGGATAGATAGGGAACGGAAAATCAGATCAGTATTACTGATTAGTTCGCCTGAGGTTCAGAATAAGAGTATCTGTCGTGTCTGTAACGATTGTGGCGAAATCTGTTTGTGCCATGAAATAAACTGTCCGAACTGTGGTGGCAGCAAGATTGTTGATGAGCAATTTAATGATGCAGCAAAAGAAGCACTAAGTGGGAGCCGCATTAGTTGTCGCTTTCGCTTCAAGAACATATACCAGATTTAAGGGCAATAAAATATCCCATGACATTGAATCATACAGAATTGCAATCTCTATTCATCTCTCCTGATCAATCGATTCGGTTAGCAATGATTTGTATTGACCGGGGCAGTTGCGGCATTGCCCTGGTGGTGGATTCGGCGCGAAGACTACTGGGCACCATAACTGATGGGGACGTGCGTCGGGCTGTATTGGCAGGCACTGACATGGAATCGCCGATCAGCGTTGTTTTAACTAAAAAAATCAGTATGCAGTATCCCAAACCGATTACGGCCAGACCGGAAACAGACCGCAAAGCATTGATGGAATTAATGCACGAACATGTTCTTCGTCAGATTCCTATTCTGGATAATGACAGCAAGGTTGTTGGTCTCGTGATGATGGACGATTTGATTCCAACCAAGGATCTCCCGTTGCAGGCTGTGATTATGGCTGGCGGTTTAGGTACGCGACTGCGGCCCCTTACAGAGGATTTACCTAAACCGATGTTACCCGTGGGCGGTAAGCCCTTGATGGAATTGATGATTGAACAGTTGCGCCAGGTTGGCATTCGGCGCGTCAATATAACTACCCATTACAAACCGGAAAAAATTTCAGATCACTTTGGCGATGGAAGCTCATTTGGAGTGGAATTAAATTATGTAAACGAAGGCAAACCGTTGGGCACAGGCGGGGCGTTAGGATTGATAGACGTGCCTAAAGAGCCGTTGCTGGTCATCAATGGCGATATTCTGACACAGATAGATTTCAGGGCCATGCTGGCCTATCACCGGGAACACCGCGCCGTCATGACGGTAGCGGTAAAACAATACGATATAAAAGTTCCATACGGCGTCATTGAGTGTGAAGGATCGCGTGTTCGCACCTTGAAAGAAAAACCGCAAATGCATTTTCTGGTCAATGCAGGTGTCTATTTGCTTGAGCCGTCAGTCTATGAATTCATTCCCAATGGCGAACATTTCAACATGACCGATCTGATTCAGTGGTTGCTGGATTCTGATCGCATCATAGCCAGTTTTCCCATTATTGAATACTGGTTGGATATCGGCCAGCTTGCAGATTATGAACAGGCTCGAAATGATATGAAGCGGCGAGGAAATCAGGAATCGTGAGTTGGCAAGGCAGGTGAGTAAGTAGTTCATAAACAAGAGAAACATGAAAGCTGGAGAGTTATAAATCACCTCATGACAAAAGATACTGAAACAGCATTAGAATCTATAAAAAGGATTTCATCTGGTAAGAAGGTTGTATTCGTTGCGGGCGACTTTAATATAATACATCCTGGGCATCTACGACTTCTGCGTTTCGCAAAAGAATGTGGTGAATTCCTCGTGGTGGGCGTTCTTGATGAAAAATCTCCAAGTGCTTTTTTGGACGAAAAACTACGGTTAGAGAGCTTGCAAGCCATAACCTGGGTTGACTTTTCCTTCATCCTCAGAGAATTGCCTGTAGATTTTATAGCAAAATTAAAGCCTTCTTTTGTAGTTAAGGGGAAGGAACATGAAGAAAGAGACAATCCAGAAAAGGAGATTCTAAAGCAATTTGGTGGGAAGTTGATATTTGGCTCGGGAGAAATAAGTTTTTCTTCGATTGATTTGATGAATAATGAGTGGAGAGAATTAGCGTTATCATCAATAAAAAAACCGATTGATTATATAAAACGTCATAATTTTAGTTTCAGTGAATTAATCGAAATTGCTGAAAAGATGAAAGATTTGAAAGTTTGCGTCATTGGGGATACGATAATAGACGAATATATTACTTGTGACGCCCTCGGAATGTCCCAGGAAGATCCGACAATTGTTGTTACGCCTGTCGCACATGAAAAATACATTGGCGGCGCTGGCATTGTTGCGCTTCATGCACGGGGATTAGGTGCGAATGTTCATTTTTTCTCTGTAGTCGGGCAAGACGAGCCTTCAGGCTATGCTTTAACAAACTTAGAACGGCAGGGCGTTAATGTTCATTTTTACCATGATGAAAGTAGACCAACTACGTTGAAACAACGATTTAGGGCGAAGCAGAAGACGTTACTACGGGTGAGCCACTTAAGGCAACATTCAATAGGTGGTGAGATCAGAGATCGACTGTACTGTGATCTTATGGATGTGATTGATGAATCGGAGTTAGTAATTTTTGCTGATTTCAATTATGGCTGTTTGCCTCAGTTTTTGGTGGATCAAGTAACTTCGATTTGTAGTCAAAAGATGATAATGATGACGGCAGATAGTCAATCGTCTTCACAGGTTGGTGATATATCAAGATTTAAGGGTATGACGCTTGTTACACCCACAGAAAGAGAGGCACGATTTGCCGTTCACGATTTTGAGTCAGGATTGGTCATTCTTGCCGAGAAATTAAGAAAAAAAGCACTTTCAAAAAATGTAATAATAACGTTGGATGAGGAAGGTATCCTTATACATGCTGAAATGGATACTGAAAATGACTGGTTAACCGATAAATTGCCTTCATTCAATACTGCCCCCAAAGATGTTTCCGGTGCTGGTGATTCATTCCTGACATGTACATCAATGGCTATGGCAGTGGGTGTAGATATTTGGAAAAGTGCGTACCTTGGATCTTTGGCCGCTGCGTGTCAGGTAGGCCGCACTGGCAATATACCCCTCACTCCTGGAGATTTAAAAATGGAATTAAATGGGAATAACGTGATTTGATGAAGGCATTACTCCTTGCAGCAGGCTTAGGAACAAGGTTACAACCGCTGACGAGTGATATCCCAAAATGTCTCGTTGAAATTCATGGGAAACCGCTTTTGGATTATTGGATAACGATGCTTTGTGAAGGTGGTGTTCATCCACTATTGGTGAATCTTCATTACCATGCAGACAAAGTCATAATTTTCATAAATAATAGTAAATATAGAAAATTTGTATCCACGGCATATGAAGAGAGTCTATTAGGAACGGGTGGTACTCTTTTAAGAAACAGGAATTTCTTTAATGACGAGCCATTAATGCTGGTGCACGCAGACAACCTTTCAATGTTTGATGTAAGAGCTTTTATCAATAGTCATATGAATCGCCCATCAGGTTGTGAAATTACTATGATGACGTTTAAAACACCAACTCCGCATTCCTGTGGGATAATTGAGACTGACGAAAGAGGTTGCATTCGTGCTTTTCATGAAAAAGTGGCCAACCCGCCCGGCAACTTGGCCAACGGCGCCGTCTATATCCTTGAGACCTCAATCTTTAATTATCTTGAAAATCTTAACAAGGAATACATTGATTTTAGTACTGAGGTAATCCCTTATTATAAAGGTCGGATTTATACATTTCATAACGACGTTTATCACAGAGATATTGGTACAATCGAAAGTTATGAAATGGCGTGTAAAGAATTTATTAGTAATGGATAATTATGACAACTGATTCTTTTAAAAATTATGGCCAAAGAATTCAGCAAGCAGTTACAAAGATAGATTATGAGAAGATTAATTTGCTTGCTAACGGTTTATGGGATGCATTGCAGACAAAAAAACAAGT
The DNA here is from genome assembly GCA_020057065.1 of Thermodesulfovibrionia bacterium. Lineage (GTDB taxonomy): Bacteria > Nitrospirota > Thermodesulfovibrionia > UBA6902 > UBA6902 > SURF-23. Next base: position 1,440 of record JAGVGM010000284.1, on the reverse strand, counting down.
GTTTTTCTGCGGCAATGGCGGAAGCGCTGCTAATGCTTTACACATGGCTAATGATTTTCTTTATGGGATTGGCAAAAGAAGCCATGCGATCATCAGAGCGCATGCTTTAACTGCAAATCAATCCATATTGACCTGCCTCGCTAACGATATCTCGTATGATGAAATCTTTTCTTATCAGCTCGAAGCATTAGCACAGAAAGATGATATTTTGATTGCCCTGTCTGGAAGCGGTAATTCCCCAAACATAGTTAAGGCCATACAAACGGCGAAAATAATCGGCATGAAAGCTTTTGCCATATTGGGATATGATGGCGGGCGCTGTCTTGAGATTGCTGATAATTCTATCCATATTCCGATTAATGACATGCAGATTTCAGAGGATATGCAGCTTGTTGTCGGTCACATGATCATGCAGTGGCTACTTTCCAATAGCGGTTAATAAGCATCTATTGAATTCATTTATAAACGCGAAAATATGAAATGTCTTGTTACCGGGGCGGCAGGGTTTATCGGAAGCCATCTCACGGATTTGTTGTTGCGAGATGGCCATGAAGTAATTGCATTGGATGATCTTTCAACGGGCTGGGAATCAAATCTTGATCAAGCCCGCAAGAATAAAAACTTCCATTGGATACAGGCGGATATTTCTGATCCAGCAGCCATCCAAGAAGTGCCCGCCGTTGATTGGGTGTTTCATATTGCCGGACGGGCCGATTTGGTTCCATCAATTGAAAAACCTGATGAATATTTTAAGGTAAATGTATCCGGAACGTATCTGGCCCTGGAATATGCGCGAAAAATCGGTGTAAAACGTTTCATCTATACCGCCAGCTCAACCTGCTATGGTATAGCGGAGACAGTCCCCACGCCGGAAGATTATCCCTGCGTCCCTCGTCATCCTTATGGATTGACCAAATACTTGGGCGAGCAGCTTGTAATGCACTGGGCGCAAGTCTATAGATTACCCGCCCTTTCTTTGCGCCTCTTCAATGTTTACGGACCGCGGAGCAGAACAACAGGCGCCTATGGCGCTGTCTTTGGCGTGTTTCTAAAGCAAAAGCTCGCCGACAAGCCATTCACTGTGGTTGGCGACGGAAAGCAAACAAGGGACTTCACCTATGTTACAGACATAGCTGAGGCATTTCTGGCGGCGGCAAAATCATATATTTCGGCAGAAGTTCTTAACGTAGGCTCAGGCGGCACCTATAGCGTGAACCGCTTAGTGGAATTGCTTGGCGGTGAAAAGATATTCGTTCCCAAACGACCGGGAGAACCCGATAGCACCTTTGCCGATATTAGCAAGATAAAGGCTACCCTTAAATGGGCGCCTAAAGTTTCTTTTGAAGAAGGGGTGGCAAACATGCTGGCTGTCATTGATGACTGGCAGGAGGCGCCGCTTTGGGATCAAGCATCCATAGCCGAAGCAACGAAGAGCTGGTT
>JAGVGM010000127.1 GCA_020057065.1 Thermodesulfovibrionia bacterium | reverse complement strand
TGAAAAAGCAAAAGCCTACGTAGAGGCATTGAAGAAAGAGATAGACAATATTGCCGGCAATACACAGATTTCAACTATCTACATCGGTGGCGGAACGCCGACGGTCCTTTCAGCCGCTTTATTGTCAGACCTGATAAACAGCATATGCACACATTTTAATTTTACTGAAAATTATGAAGCGACTATCGAGGCAAATCCAGGGACTATCGATGCAGAGAAATTGAACGCATTACGTTCTGCGGGAATGAACAGGATCAGTATCGGCATTCAATCTTTCCATGATGATGAACTTGCATTTCTCGGCAGAAGTCATAATTCAAAAGAAGCTGAAAATGCAGTTTATCTTGCACGGGACGCCGGTTTTGAAAATATTGGAATGGACCTTATATACGGCATCCCCGGGCAGGATATTGTAAGCTGGATGAAAACACTTGAAAAGGCTGTGAGGCTAAAACCAAAGCATATTTCAACATATGAGCTGACGGTGGAAGAGGGAACGCTGCTTTACGAATATTTTAAAAATCCCCCTTCATCCCCCTTTTTCAAAGGGGGAAGCTCTTCCCTTCTATTAGGAGAAGATTATGGTGTGTGTTCCCCACTTTGGCAAAGAGGGGTAAGGGGAGATTTTGTAATGAAAAATATCTCAAAAGCGGATAACCTCAAACTTTCAGATGAAGAAAAAATCATCGAAATGTACGAGCGCACAATCGATTACCTGAAATCAGCAGGTTACATCCATTATGAAATATCCAATTTTGCATTGCCTGATCATTTCTGCAAACACAATCTCAATTACTGGGACAGGGGTGAATATTACGGAGCCGGGCTTGGCGCGCATTCATTTGTTGACTATAAACGCTTTTATAATTCCGGCAATCTGGAAATTTATATAAAAACTTTGACCGGGAACAAATGTCCTGTGCAGGATACTGAAGATATCACTGATGGCAAGGCGATAGCAGAGACATTTTTCCTGGGATTGAGAAAGACCGGTGGAATAAACCTGAGAACAGTTTCCGAAGCGTACAAACAGGATATTGTGGGTCTGTATCAAAAAGAAATAAAAGAACTGGAGGAATCCGGACTTGTGGAATACAACAGAAAGTCTTTCAATTTAAGGCTCACCCGCAGAGGACTTCTCCTGTCAAATGAGGTATTTTTAAAATTTATAAAATAATATAAGGGTTACATAACCTCATGAAAAAAGGTAAAATAAAAACTAATTTATTTGTCATTCCGGCTTGTCCGGAATCTTTTCCATGTTTAAAGAAGGATTCCCGCCTGCCGGGAAAGACACATCCAAATGCAAGAAGATGAAATATGATTGATAAATTTGAACCGAAATGGATTGCCTGGGAAATTACAAGAAGGTGCAATCTCAAGTGCGTGCACTGCCGCTCTTCTTCCGAAATGGTTGTAGCGCAGCATCCGGATTTCTCTATTGAAGAAGCTTACCGGGTAATTGATGACATCTCAAGCTATGCGAAACCGGTTATGGTACTTTCAGGAGGCGAGCCGCTTCTGAGAAAAGACGTTTTTGACATAGCCAAATACGGAACTGATAAAGGACTAAGGATGTGCCTTGCAACAAACGGTATGCTGGTGACTGAAGACATCTGCGAAAAGATTAAATCATCAAAAATCAGGATGGTGTCTCTCAGCCTCGATGGTTCTTCTGCTGAGGTTCATGATGACTTCAGGTCTCAAAAAGGCGCATTTGACGGAGTTATTAACGCGGCAAAACTCTTCAAAAAACATGGTATAGAATTTTTGATAAATTCATCTTTTACAAAAAGAAACCAGAAAGAGATATCTAAAATCTATAAACTTGCCAAAGAGCTCGGCGCCACCGCGTGGTACATGTTTATGATTGTCCCTACAGGCAGGGGCGAGGATATAATGAACGAACTCATTTCCAAGGAAGATTACGAGGAGCTGCTGAAGTGGCATTATGAGATGGAAAAGAATGAAAAAGACATGCTCGTCCGTCCGACATGTGCCCCGCACTATTACAGGATCGTGCTCCAGAAGCAGAAAGAAGAAGGTGAAAAAATTGAGCGGCGCACTTTGAAATTCTCCACCGGCGGATCAAAAGGGTGTCTCGCAGGTCAGCTTATCTGCCTGATAGACGTTGACGGCAATGTCCTTCCGTGCAGTTATTTCCCGAAATCAGCAGGCAACATAAGGGAGAAGTCATTCAAGGATATCTGGGAGAACTCCGAACTGTTCAGAGACATGAGAAGCTTCAAGGATTATAAAGGAAGGTGCGGTTCCTGCGAATATGTCAATGTTTGCGGAGGCTGCCGCGCACGCGCATACGCAGTGACCGGAGACTACATGGACGAAGAACCTTTCTGCGGATATGTGCCGTGGAAAGTAAAAAAGGGAGTCAAGTAGGGGCGAGGCGATGCCTCGCCCTTTTAAAAATAGTATGCTGACATGAATTCAGCATGACAATTATTGGATTGGAGATCTAAGATGAACGATACGTTTCTTAAAGCATGCCGGGGAGAAAAAACAGATTTCACCCCCATCTGGATTATGCGTCAGGCAGGAAGGTATTTACCTGATTATCAGAAGGTCAGAGGTAAAGTTGATTTCTTAACTCTCTGCAAGACCCCTGAACTTGCCGCAGAAGTAACCATTCAGCCGATAGACATTCTGAAAGTCGATGCGGCGATTCTGTTCTCAGACATCCTTATCCCTGTTGAGGCAATGGGCATGAACCTTGAATTTCATGAAAAGCAAGGCCCTGTTCTGACCCCTGCTGTCCGTGATGAAAATACTGTTAAAAAACTCTCGGTACCGGACCCTGAAGACAAAATGAGATTTGTAATGGACACGATACGGATCCTGCGGAAGGAACTTGCCGGCAGGGTGCCCCTTATCGGTTTTTCAGGTGCGCCTTTTACAACTGCGACGTACATGATAGAAGGCGGAACATCAAAGAATTTCCTCAACACCAAAAGAATGATCTTCCAGTCTCCTGAATTATACAGCTCTCTTATGGATAAGATAACCGCCACTCTTACCGAATACCTTAAGGCACAGATCAGGGCAGGGGCCCAGGCAGTTCAGTTGTTTGACACCTGGGGCGGGATCTTCTCACCTCAGGACTTTAAGGTATATGCACTGTCGTATGTCAAAAAGATCATACATGATATAAGGGATTGGCAGAAGGCAGAGAGATCTGAACCTGTCCCTGTTATTTATTTTGTCGGCGAGACCGCAGGTCTGCTGGAAGAAATAAAAGGATCCGGCGCTGATGTCCACGGGGTTGACTGGAGAATAGATATTGATGATGCGATAAGAAGACTCGGAAACAATGCAGTAGTACAGGGCAATCTCGACCCGCTAGCGCTTTTTCTGCCGCAAAGCAAAATAGAACAGCGTGTGAAAGATATTTTAAGCAGGGCCTCTTCCGCGCGAGGACATATCTTTAACCTCGGTCACGGTGTAGTACCTGAGACCCCTTTTGAAAATGTCATCGCTTTAGTGGAGATGGTCCATAGACACAGTAAGAGATAATCTGTCCATTTGGAACATATAAATAAAATAGGCGTTGTTTTATTGAACCTTGGCGGACCTGATTCACTTCAGGCGGTAAGACCATTCCTGTACAACCTCTTTTCAGACAGGGAAATAATCAGACTCGGGCCTGCGTTCCTTCAAAAACCTCTCGCTAAACTTATCTCAACCCTTCGCTCCGGTAAGACAGAACATATGTACAGCCAGATCGGCGGAAAATCACCGATACTCGACATTACAACAGCCCAGGCAAAGGCGCTTGAGAAAGCGCTGAATGAGCAGTCAGCAGTCAGCAGTCAGCAGTTACCCCCCACCAAGGAGGGGCAGGGAGGGGTCAACTCGTCACTCATCACTCATCACTCGTCACTGTCTTTTAAGGTTTACATCGGCATGCGTTACTGGCGTCCTTTTGTCAAAGACACCCTGGATCAAATTATTCATGATGGCATTGAACATCTATTTGTCCTAAGTCTCTATCCTCACTACTCAAAAGCAACAACAGGGTCGGCAATCGCCGATTTTAAAAAGGCAGTTGGTGCATTTCAAATTTCAAATTTCAAATTTCAAATTCATTATATTGACCGGTGGTTTGATTTCCCACCGTATATAGATTCACTCGCAGAACTCATCTCCGAAGGAATGAAAGAATTTAAAGGAAATGATTTTGACATGCTCTACAGCGCTCACAGTTTACCGCAGTCGTTTATTGACGAAGGAGATCCCTATCTTGAACATATTAATGCAACTATAGCGGCGGTTAACTCCTCACTCGTCACTCGTCACTCTTTACCCTTAAAGTGGCATCTCTCATTTCAAAGCAAAACAGGTACTGTAAAGTGGCTCGAACCATCAACCGGGGAGACAATTATAAGGCTTGCGAAAGAAGGATGTAAGAATTTGCTTGTTGTGCCGATCAGTTTTGTATCGGACCATATTGAGACCCTTTATGAAATAGATATTTTCTATAAAAAATTAGCTGAAAAACACGGATTAAATCTTGTAAGGTGTCGTTCATTAAATAGATATGATAAATTCATACTTGCAATGAAGGAGTTGATTATGGCAAAAATAAAATAGTGTCAGTGCATAGTGACAGTGTCGGTAAAGAAAACTGACACTAACAACTGACACTGACACAAACTCGACCCCTAAAGCGATTTTTTTAGGAGAAAAATTGTTATGAAAAAAATTGTCATTGTAGGCGGTGGAATATCAGGACTTACAGTTGCTTATCTGCTTCTTAAAAAGAAAAAAGACCTTGATATCACCGTACTTGAGTCAGATAACAGAGCCGGCGGAAAGATCTGGACAGATAAAGCGAACGGATTCCTTTGCGAGAAAGGGGCGAACGGTTTTCTTGATAACAAACCGCGTACCCTCGAGTTATGCAAAAGCCTCGGCATCGAACCGGTACGGAGCAATGAGAATTCCAAGAAACGTTTTATATATCTTAATGGCAAGCTCAATGCCCTGCCTGAATCAGCGCCTTCCTTTATAAAATCCGGCCTGCTTTCATGGGGCGGCAAACTAAGGATATTACTTGAATACAATGCCCCAAAGGGACCGGAAGATGAAACAGTAGCAGACTTTATCATCCGCCGTCTCGGAAGAGAGGCGCTTGAGAGGCTTATTGATCCCATGTGTTCCGGAATTTATGCAGGTGATCCGTACAAGATGAGCATTAAAAGCTGCTTTGCACGGATAAAGGAGCTCGAGCAGGAGTACGGCGGTCTTATAAAGGCGCTGTTAGCGATACGGAAGCAGAAAAAACTTCAGCAAAAGGCATCGGGTGATGCAAAGGTCTCTGTTGCTCCGGGCGGCACTCTTACATCGTTCTATAACGGCGCACAAACGATAACGGACGCGCTTGCAGAGAGATTGAAGGACAGACTGCATCTCGGCGTACAGGTCCACGGGATTGCCAGAGAAAAGGGTGCGTATCAGCTTTATACATCAAAGGACACTATTGAGGCTGATATTGTGATCCTTGCATCACCTGCCTATGCAACTTCAGAGATAATGAAAGACCTTGACTGCGAGATCTCAAAAATTCTCTCAGATATCCCTTACCCTCACGTCTCTGTTGTCTGTTTCGGTTATAAAAAAGAAAAGGTCGGAAATCCGCTGAACGGTTTTGGTTTTCTGGTGCCTCACATAGAAGGCAGGAATATCCTGGGCAGTCTGTGGGATACGAGCATATTCCCGAACAGAGCCTCAGAGGGATATGCCTTATTAAGGACCATGGTCGGCGGCGCCAAGTCTCCTGAGTTGGCGCTGCTTGATGACGAAAGGATCATAAGTATGGTATTTGACGAACTTAAACCGATACTCTCTTTTAAAACTGACCCCGACCTGATCAGGATCTACAGGTGGGAGAAGGCGATCCCCCAGTACCTGCTTGGACATAGTAAGAGATTGACATTGATCGAGGCAAGATTAAGAACCCATCCCGGGCTGTATTTGACAGGCAATGCTTACAAAGGTATCGGTATAAATGATTGCGTGGAAAGCGGGTATAAGCTGGTGGATGAGATTATTGCAGGTCTTGGGGGATAAGGCTTTAACCTATAAAAAGCATTTGACCACAGAAGTCGGAGTCGACTCTTACCGAGAGTGTTTTATTAGTTTTATTGGTTCTATTAGTTTTATTTGTTAACTAATTCAACCAATACAACTAATTAAACCAATATAACAGTTTTATTAGTTAACCAATGAAACTTGTTTGTTTTATTACTGCTTCAATCAGTGCAAATCAGTGGCTAACTGCCGTTTTTAAGTTTAAACAATATAGCCAAATCTGTTTTTAAATTCCTCAGGCTTCATGTTTGCTGTTTTTGCAAGGCGTTCCAGATTCTCTCCCTGGAAATCTCCCTTTTCGAGTCTGATCATGTATTCTCTTCCCACCTTATAGGTTTCTGAGGTCAGATCAACAGGTCTCATCTTCACCTTGCCGGTGGAATAATCCATCAGTTCAACAAAAGGTATCGGCCTCAGGCGCCCTTCATCAAATACTATCATCGCTCCTGTACCGCCCCTAAGTAAATATTGAATCACGCCGTAACCGAGGTCTCTCGTATATTCAATATCAAACGGGATTGGGGCAGAAGACCTTAATTCATAACCGATAGTTTTATCTACAATCGTTATTTTTATGCCAAGTGGGTCAAGGGTCTTTTTTACAAAATTTTTCAAAATCCTTCCAAGCTGAATTTCAGAAAGCCTCACCCTGCCGGTTTCATCTTTTTCCAGATGCTCATGCCTGCCGAGATCTTCATGGTCAAACTTTTCTGCTATCCCTTCCGCAAGTATTGCGACTCCGTAATCCCGGTCCATCGAGAGTCTTTTTATTATCGAGCCGACCAGTAGGTCCGCAACTTTCTTGAATGACACTTTATCTTCAAATTCTTCTGCTATGAGTGTTACTGTCGCGCCTGCCGCTTTTCCTATTCCCAATGCGAGATGCCCTGCATATCTTCCCATCGTAGTGATGAAATACCACCTGCCGGTTGTTCTGGCATCCTGAATGATGTTGTCAACGATGTTCACCCCGCGGTGACGCGCCGTCTGGTATCCAAAAGTGCATGCGCTTCCCGGCAGAGGGATGTCATTGTCGATGGTCTTTGGAACGTGCGCAACACTGAGTGAGCCTCTTGCCTCTCTTTCAATCCAGTTTGCCATAAAGAGAGTGCCTTCACCGCCGATGGTTATAAGATAATTGATGCCGAGTTTTTTGAGGGTGGACATAAGGACTTTAAATTTTTCTTTGACCTTGTCGGGATATTCACGGGACGTCCTTAAAATAGAGCCGCCCTGTGCGTGTATCATTGAGACGTCATTTATGGTAAGAGGTATTGTGCAATTCAGGTCTCCTGCAAAAAGGGCCTTGAACCCTCCCATTATGCCGACAACCTTTTTCCCCTCATTTATGGCCTCAATGGTTGCCGCGCTGATAACTCCGTTGATTCCCGGCGCAGGGCCTCCGCCGACAATTATGCCGACTATTTCGCTATTCTTTTTTGCCATGTGTACATTTTACATGAGTTGATTGATTTTTGTCCCCAGCTTGCTCTTTATTGTCTATGTCTATCCCCCATATCTCTCTTGCATATTCCATTATGGTGCGGTCGCTGGAGAACCTTCCCATATTTGCAACATTCAGGATAGACTTTTTAGCCCATTCATGTTTGTCGGCATAGAGCTTGCCGACACTTTCCTGACAATTAATGTAGGATTCGTAATCAGCAAGAACCATATATGTGTCACCATGATAGAGGATAGAGTCAACTACAGGTTTAAATAGTCCGGCATTTTCAGGAGAAAAATATCCACTTCCTATCATGTCCAAAACCTCTCTCAATTCGTGGTTCTTCTCATAATAGCTGTAAGGATTATAACCCGAACTCTTCAATTCCAGAACCTCCTCCGGAGAAAGCCCGAAAATAAATATGTTGTCCCTGCCCACCTCTTCCATTATCTCAATATTTGCGCCGTCAAGGGT
>JAGVGM010000189.1 GCA_020057065.1 Thermodesulfovibrionia bacterium | reverse complement strand
GGGCTAGACGATGGGGACTCTGGTGAGCCGCGTTGGATTCGAACCAACGACCCACGCCTTAAAAGGGCGTTGCTCTACCAACTGAGCTAGCGGCCCTTTTTTAAAGGGCAAATTAACCACCCGGTAACGAAAAGATAGTATAGCAGAAAGAATAATCAAAAAAACAGGTTTTATACATGTTCTAAAAATCCCCCTACATCCCCCTTTTTCAAAGGGGGAGAATATAAACCCCTCTTTGGAAAAGAGGGGTGAGGGGAGATTTTACAGACAATTTAAAACTACATTCTCGTTTAGCCTTTGAACGGGTTGCGCAGTATCACAACCTCATCCCGTCTTTGTCCGGTGGAGACAATATCAATATTCGCATTCAGCGTTTCACTGATATAATCAATGTATGTCCTTGCCTGTTTCGGCAGGTCCGTTATCTTTTTCATACCCTGCGTGTTTGTCTTCCATCCCTTAAATTCTTTATAAACAGGCCAGCACGCCTCCAGCACCGTTGCGTCCTGAGGCATATCGTTAAATTTACAGGCAACGCCTTTTTTGCTGCATTCACAGCGTTTATAAGGGTCTTCATATGTATAGGCAATACATATTTTCAGTGTATCGAGTTCATCAAGCACATCCAGCTTTGTCAACGCGATACTCGTGAAACCGTTTATCCTGAAAGCATGCCGCAGGCTCACGAAATCCAGCCAGCCGCATCTCCTCGGCCTTCCTGTTGTGGCCCCGTATTCACCGCCCTTTAACCTGATATCTTCTCCAAGTTTATCTTTCAACTCAGTGGGAAAGGGCCCTTCTCCAACACGTGTTGTGTATGCCTTCATAACCCCCACGATCCCGTCGATCCTTTTCGGGCTGATACCAAGACCTGTGCACACACCGCCCACTGAAGCGTTTGATGATGTAACATATGGATATGTGCCGTGATCAATATCAAGAAGGGTGCCCTGCGCTCCCTCAAACAGCACATTCTTGCCGTTGTCAATGAGTTTATTTATAAGCAATACTGTATCCGTAATAAAAGGGGCCAGGTATTCTGCATATTTCATGTATTCTGAGTAAACTTTTTCAAGCTGAAGTTTTTTGCTGTTATATTTTTTCTCGAGCAGGAAATTTGCATCTTTCAGATTTCCCTTCAATTTTTCCTTGAACCGTCTGCTGTCAAGCAGGTCCATCATCCTGAAGCCTGTTCTCGACATCTTATCAACATAAGCAGGGCCAATGCCCCGGCCTGTTGTGCCGATCTTCCTGTTGCCCTTTGCTTCTTCATGCTTGCCGTCCAGCATGGTGTGATAAGGCATGATAACATGCGCACCGCCGCTGATAAACAGATTTTTGCCTACATGTATCTGCCTGCTTTTCAGCCCTTCCATTTCTTCAATAAGGGCTTTGGGTTCAATAACAACACCGTTTCCGATAATGCAGGTCTTCCCTTTATGGAGCACCCCCGAGGGAATAACATGAAGGACATATTTACTGTTCTTTATCATTACGGTATGTCCTGCGTTATGCCCGCCCTGATAGCGTGCAACAACATGGGCGCTTTCTGTAAGAAGGTCGACAATCTTGCCTTTTCCCTCATCACCCCACTGGGCGCCAACAACTACGATATTAGACATTGGTTTCTCCTATTTCTCACTTCTCATTTTCACACCGGCAGATATATCTTCTTTACTGAAAGGACATTGGGAAGTTTCCTGATCTCGGAAAGAATTTCCTTCGAAACCGTTGTGTCAACGCTTACAACAGATATGGACTTGCCGCCCTTGCTTTCCCTTCCAAACTGCATCCTTGATATATTGATCTTGCGTTTGGCAAGCACCGTACCGATACCGCCGATCACTCCGGGTTTGTCGTTATTGGAAAGCACCAGCATTTCTCCTTCAGGCATAACTTCAACCGGGAAATTGTTTATGGCTATAATGCGCGGATCTTTCTTTCCGTAGAGGACCCCTGCAACCATGCTCTCCTTTGAGCCTGATTTTATCCGGATTATCATCATGCTGTGATAATTACCTGCATCACCTGTAGTAATTTCCTTTACTGCTATCCCTCTTTCTTTGGCGATCATCGAGGCATTAATGTAATTTACGGTTTCTTCAAGGATCGGCGTCAGAAGCCCCTTTAGTGCAGCCACCGTTATCGGCTCCAGTGAAAGTCCTGCAACTTCACCGCGATATTCTATTGTGATTTTTTCTATGCCGCCTTCAAATATCTGTGAAAGAAAACTTCCCATCTTCTCTGCAAGATTTATATACGGCTGCATGAGAGGAAGCGCGTCAGCCGAGACCGACGGGAAATTGACCGCATTGCGTATGGTCCCGTATAACAGATAGTCAACAAGCTGATGGGAAACAGCGATCGCCACATTCTCCTGTGCATCCTCTGTTGACGCCCCGAGGTGAGGTGTACAGATAAAGTTGTCGAGTTCAAGCAGCGGTGATTCCCCGGGAGGTTCCTTCTCAAAGACATCAAGCGCCGCTGCAGCGACCTTCCCTGATTTCAAAGCATCATATAGTGCTTTTTCATCAACAATCCCGCCTCTTGATGCATTTATCAGGCGGACCCCTTTTTTCATCGTCCCGATCGTCTTTTGATTGATCATGTTCTTTGTCTCATTTGTCATCGGGACATGTATCGTTATGAAATCTGATGTCTTGATCAGTGCCTCAATATCTACAACTGTTACCCCAAGGGCCCTGGCCTTTTCTTCACTGAGAAAAGGATCATAAGTTATAACTCTCATGCCCATCCCGAGGGCTATCTTTGCAACATGCGCCCCTATATTGCCGAGACCTATAATTCCAAGGGTTTTATTATATAGCTCTACACCCATGAACTTTTTCTTTTCCCATTTGCCCTGTTTCATGGATATCGTAGCCTGCGGTATCTGCCGCGCCATGGAGAAAAGCAGAGCTACTGTATGCTCCGCCGTTGTCACCGTGTTGCCGCCCGGCGTATTCATTACAACAATACCCTTTTTTGTGGCGGCATTTTTATCGACATTATCCAATCCCGATCCGGCCCTTCCGATGACCTTCAGGTTTTTGGCATGTTCAAGAATATCCGCCGTCACCTTTGTTGCGCTCCTGACGACAAGTGCGTCATATTTGCCGATCTCTTTTTTAAGTTCTTCCGGAGACAAGCCTGTCTTCACGTCTACCACCAGACCTGCTTTTTTCAGGATATCAACTCCCTTTTTCGAAATGCTGTCGCTTACAAGCACTTTCAGTTCAATATTTTTCTTAACCATTCTTCTTTTTAAATTCCTCCATAAATGAGATCAGTGCATCCACTCCCTCTTCAGGCATGGCATTGTAAATACTCGCCCTCATACCGCCGACACTGCGGTGCCCCTTTAAAGCCACCAGTCCGGCCTTCTTTGATTCTTCAATGAATGTTTTATCGAGCTCCGGGTTCTTCAGTATGAACGGCACGTTCATACATGAGCGGCATTTCTTATCAACAGGATTTTTATAAAAGTCCGAATTATCAATTGCAGTATAAAGTTTATCGGCCTTGCGTTTATTTATCCCGGCCATCGCCTTGAGACCGCCTTTTTTCTTTATCCACTCAAATACCAAACCTGCAATATACCATGCATAAGTAGGCGGTGTGTTGTACATCGAACCATTATCTGCATGCGTTTTATAACTTAACATTAATGGGGTACCTGAAGTTGGTTCCCCTATCATATCTTCTCTTATAATCACAATAGTTAACCCTGCCGGACCGATATTTTTTTGTGCCCCGGCATAGATGAGTCCAAACTTAGATACATCAACCGGACGTGAAAGTATGGTCGAAGACATATCAGCGATCAGCGGAACATTGTCAGCCTCAGGTATATTATGAAATTCAACTCCGCCGATCGTTTCATTCGGAGTGTAATGAAAATATGCGGCATTTGGGTCAAATTTCCATTCAGACTGCGGAGGAATGGTCGTAAAATTATTGGCCTCACTTGTCGCCACTACATTCACGTTACAGTAACGCTTTGCCTCCGAGATCGCCTTTTTGGACCACTGCCCTGTATTAATATAATCAGCGGTTTTCTTCCCCATTAATAAGTTCATTGGGACCATTGCAAATTGACTTGTGGCCCCGCCCTGCAGAAAAAGTACTTTATAATTATTCGGAATATTCATTATTTCGCGCAGATCTGCCTCTGCTTTTTCGGCGATCGAAACAAATTCCTTGCCGCGGTGGCTCATCTCCATGACAGACATACCACTGCCGCGCCAGTCAGTCATTTCTGATGCAGCCTGTTTTAATACCTCTTCCGGCAGTACTGCCGGCCCTGCGCTGAAATTAAATACCCGTGACATTAAACTCCTAACTAATAACCTGTATAAATTTTGTGGAACGCTGTTGAATAATTGTTAGTAATTTTGCGGTCAAAATTCCGGAGACTTTCTCCATTAAACCTTGTTAATAATAAATAGTCCTTATACATCTTTTTATAGCTAAGTTTAATCTTATCAAACAGGAAATATTGATAGCTTTGGTATGTAATAAATTAATCTTACCGACTTTGAAGGGTATCATTTAGACTCTATTTTGTCAAGCTACTCACCGGAACTTTCAACATATTACTAATGCCCGATTTCGGGTTATTTTATTATGCGGTTATCTTCTCAATTAACACTTCCAACAATCTTATTACTCTTATTGTTTTATAAATATAAAGAATAAGAAAGGAAAGGTATAAATACAAAAAAGCTCATAAGAAAACGTTTATTTAATAAAACTAAAAATTTTCTTGCTCAATAAGTAAGACATGGTATATACTTTTTCAGACACAGCACGGGAAAGCAAAAAACCTGAAACATAGAGAACGTTTTAATGTTAATATGGTACCCTCAAATGCAATAACGTCCTGATATACGAACGTCGTCTATTAATTGTAAGGAGTAAAGAATGAATAGCCGCACAATTACAATAGTCGCTCTGTTTATAAGCTGTTACTGTTCTGTAGCAACTGCAATACAAGAAAACTATAAAGGCATTGAAACAGAGTATTTTAAACTGAAAGCACCTTCGTCTATTGAACAAGTCAGAAGAAACGAAATTACTTTAATGAACAATCAAAAAGCTTACGAATATGCTTATGCAGAAGCAGACAAAAAACCTAAGACATCGGTATTGTTAGCCATAACTCCAGAACATATTAGAGTGATAAAGAAAGACGAGAGACGACAAGCTTTAAATACCATAGCATCATCACTAAAGGATACCGTAATTAACCCACAATGTAAGTCTCAGGTATCAGATTTTACATATGCAGAAATAGACAACGACGATGCAATATATTTTGAAATACTTAACAAGGAATGCAAAGTTAAAATTGAAAAATACTGGATATTGATAAAAGACGAATATGTCTTTACCATTTACTTAGCTCGACCTGAACAAGGAAATGAAGATGTTTATCTGGATTTAGAGAGAGCAATCAAAGGTATTAAATTCAAGATGTAAATTGAGTTAACGAGTACATATGAGAACAAGAACTCCTCTCAACCAGATGGATATAAACGAGTTCAAAAGGTCACTTTTTCGGCTGAGGATGTTTTAAAAATGCAAATTGTCTTTTTCCTTTATCATATCTTACAGTGGCACTTGTCCTGACTAAAACCGAATGGATAAGCAACACATAATTAATGAAATTAAACGTACCGCAGAAAAGAACAATGGTATACCGCTTGGCACCGAAAGATCTTATTCCGAAACAGGAATCCGCAAGACAGATTGGTATGGAAAGTATTGGGCTAGGTGGGGAGATGCTCTTGTCGAGTCAGGATACGCACCAAACAAGCTACGGGGATCATATGAAGATGAATGGGTGATTGAAAAATTCATTTCTCTAATTCAAGAACTGGGGAGATATCCTGTTATGGGAGACCTACGATTGAAAGCAAAGCAGGACAAGAATTTTCCTAGCCACAACGTTTTCAGTCGGGTCGGAAAGAAAGCTGAGCTTGCGAAAAAAATAATTGAATACTGCGAACGCAAAGGCGGATTGAATGATATAGAAGAAATTTGTAAATCGATTACACCGAGTCAAGAAGAATACAACATATCAAAAGAACAAGAAGTTATTGGATACGTTTACCTTATGAAGTCAGGGCGTTATTACAAAATTGGCAGAACCAACGCCCCTGGTAGGCGAGAATACGATTTGAGTATTCAGCTTCCTGAAAAAATTACAACAATTCACTCGATAAAAACTGATGACCCGATTGGTATTGAAGCTTACTGGCACAAGCGGTTTAAGGAAAAGCATAGGAATGGTGAATGGTTTGAATTATCTAATGAAGACATTAAAGCTTTTAAGAAAAGAAAATTTATGTGACGAAGATTGCACAAATAGGCAGTGGACTCATGGGTGACTCCCATAGCTCAAAGATAACAAATGAATCAGAAAGAAAACGAAATATCAGAAAGGCTTTTTCGCAAGAAATATGAGCAACTTGGTGAACGGGAAAAAAAGGTTGCTCAGCATCTCGCCGAGAGAACCCATATTTCGAGAAATGTCGGTAAAGACTATTCTGAACAAATGACTTTTGGCCAGAGGATGGCTGATAAGGTCGCAACTTTTGGAGGCTCCTGGGTTTTCATCTCAATCTTTGGGGTTGTAATGGTTACCTGGGTTTTCCTGAATTCGTTCGTTCTGATCAAGCTTGATAAATCATTTGATCCATACCCGTACATTCTGCTAAATCTTTTTTTATCCATGCTTGCCGCCATTCAAGCCCCGATAATCCTGATGTCTCAAAACCGGCAGGCCTCCAAAGATCGACTAAGCGCGGAGCACGATTACGAAGTCAACTTAAAGGCGGAGCTTGAAATAATGACGCTCCATGAGAAAATGGACTTACTCAGGGAGAAGCAATGGAATGAACTTATTTCAATTCAACAGGAACAGCTAAGACTTCTCAGCCAATTAATTGAAGACCTAAAGAAAAACAAATGAACGATGCCAAGGGCGCGGAAGATCAAAAGGCGACAATGTTTACAGGGAAAATATGAAACGAAACATGTTGCAAGCGAATCTTGTGCTTTTCGTAATGTTGTTCTGTCTCACTTTCAGTTTTAACGTTCAAGCGGGCGACAGCATAGAGACAGCGGGTGACGTTTTGCTGATCATGTTACCTGCTACCGCAGCCGGGCTTACAGTTGGCTTTAAGGACAGCAGGGGAACGATACAGTTTGGTGAGTCAGCGGCTCTTACGCTTGGCGCAACATATGGTCTTAAATATGCCATAAAAGAGGAGCGCCCCAATGGCGGGAGCCACGCCTTTCCGTCGGCGCACAGTTCTATTTCCTTTGCCTCAGCTGAGTTCATGCGCAAGCGTTATGGCTGGAAGTACGGCATACCGGCTTATGCTGCCGCATTGTTTGTGGCTTACAGCCGTGTTGAGGCACGACAACACTATACGCATGACGTTATTGCCGGGGCAGCTATCGGTATCGGGAGCAGTTATTTGTTCACAAGTGCATATGAAGGCTGGAACATTCAGGCTGTAGCAGACCATAAATATTACGGAATGAGGCTGAACCATATCTGGTAGAAGAAAGGGTTTTTTAAATTATGAAAGACTATATCAGCGAAGCTATCGTCAACATATTCAAGATAAATCTCGGCGTGAAAAAAACAGAACGGGTTTTGGTTTTTACAGACGGATATACCAATAAATTAAAAAAAATCACAGGGCGTATTGCGGAAGCCGGAAAGAAATTTACAGAAAATATCAAATACATTGAGTACCGGCCAACAGGTTGTCACGGCGTTGAGCCGCCTGAAGAGATCTGGGCAGAGGCATTTGGCGATAATGTTTACAATAAATTAAAACAGAAAAAACTCTTTAACCCCCTCCTTTCCAAAAAAACTACAGAGACACAGAACAGGGAAATAGAAAAAACAATAAGGACGCACAAGAAGGAAGCGGTCCATGCGGTTGTGGCGCTTTCATATTATTCGACAAGCCACACGCGCTTCAGAAGTTTGCTTAACTCAATCTGCGGTACCAGGTATGCAAGCATGCCGCTTTTTGACGAGAAAATGCTTGAAGGGGCAATGAGGGTCGACTATAAAAAAATGTTAAAAAGGACCTGGGGGATTGCTGCCATAGTGAACAAAAGTGAAAAGATAGAAATACAGACCCCGAACGGCACAGATATTTCTTTCTCAAAAAAGAACCGCGAAGCAAAAGCCGATACGGGTAGCATCAAGAAGCCGGGCACCTTCAGCAACCTGCCGGCAGGAGAGGTGTTTCTTGCTCCGCTTGAAGGAACAGCAAATGGCAAGCTCGTGCTCGAATGGGCGCCGACACGAAAACTAAAGAGCCCGGTAACGCTTCACGTTGAAAAAGGACTTGTTATAAGCGTTGATGGCAAAGAGAAATATGTAAGCTATTTAAAAGCAAAACTCTCTGAGCAAAAAGAAAACTCAAATATTGCAGAACTCGGCATTGGCACGAATGACCGCGCCTCAAGACCTGACAATATTCTTGAATCAGAAAAAATATTCGGCACAATCCATATTGCACTTGGAGACAACAGCTCTTTTGGTGGAACGGTAAGAACGTCTTTTCATCAGGACTTTGTTTTTTTCAAGCCCACTGTAACGCTTATCTATAAGAATGGAAGCAAAAAAATTCTACTGAAAACTGGGAAACTGAAGCTGGGAAGCGGGTAAGAGCGTAAGCCCGGAAGGTCTTTAGCGCTTATGGGCTTTTCCACTTTCCCGCTTCCGCACTTCCTTTGAATCAAGTAATCTTTTTAAAAAGCTCTTTTTTTGCATTGCATACAGGACATTTGTCCGGTGCATGTCCTTCTGCTGTATAACCGCAGATATCACAGACATAATAATCGAGATCTTCATTATTGCCGAGATTGTCCAAAGCCTTCTTGTAAAGTGCTGCGTGGACCTTCTCCACTTCATTGGCCAAATTGAAACTTCTAAGTGCGGATTTGTTCCCCTCTTCCTCTGCCTCTTTTATCATTTGAGGATACATTTTCTGAAATTCATATGACTCACCGCTGATTGCCGCTTCAAGGTTCTCTTTTGTACTCTTGATTCCGCCCAGTTCTTTAAGATGATTGTGAGCATGAACGGTTTCTGCCTCTGCAGCAGCCCTGAACAGCCTGGCTACCTGCTTAAATCCTTCCTTATCTGCCTTTTTTGCAAAGGCAAGGTACTTCCTGTTGGCCTGTGATTCTCCTGCAAAGGCCTCCTGCAGATTCTTTTCTGTTTTTGACATGATTATGTCCTCCTTTTCATTTTTTGTTTCCACCAGTATTTTTTCTAAAGGCCAGAGTTTATTTTCTATGGCTTTAAGCAGCTTATGAAATGTTTCGGGATGTTTGGCTGAAATAGAAAGACCTCCAAACCTTCTGCATACATTCCCGACTTCTTCCATGTTTACCATATCTTCCTTATTAAAGACCAGAAGCTGAGGTTTCTGGGACACCTCCAGATCACTGAGTATCTTCTCCACGGATTTAATATGCTGTTCAAAGCGCGGATTGGATATATCTACGACATGAAGCAGCAGGTCGGCATCTTCGAGTTCTTCAAGCGTTGCCCTGAAGGCTGTAAAGAGGTCTTTTGGAAGATCGCGGATAAAGCCGACAGTATCAGTAATTATCACATCTCTTTCCTTTGGGAACCTTAATCTCCTGCTTGCGGTATCGAGAGTGGCAAACATCTTGTCTTCAACAAAGGTTGTGCTTCTTGTGAGATTATTAAGCAAAGTTGATTTGCCGGCGTTTGTATAGCCAATGATGGATATTATAGGCAGTCCCAGTTCGACCCTCCTCGCCTTCCTCTGATGTCTTGCACGGCTCAGGGCTTCGAGCTGTTTTTCGAGTAGAGTGATTCTATCCCGCACTCTTCTTCTGTCAACCTCAAGCTTCATTTCACCCGGGCCTCTTCCCCCGATGCCGCCCATTAACCGGGACATGGCAGTTCCTTTGCCGGTGAGTCTCGGAAGGCGGTAACGCAACTGCGCAAGCTCGACCTGAACTTTTCCGTCCCGGCTGTGCGCCCTTCTTGCAAATATATCAAGGATGAGCTGTGAACGGTCGAGGACCTTTAGTTCTGTCAGGTCACCTATAGCTTTGATCTGTGAAGGATTTAAATCCTGATCAAAGATCAGGAGAGTGGCCCCTCTGTTCAGCGCAGTGATAACAAGATCTTTTATTTTTCCCTGACCCATAAGAAATTTGGGATTAATTTCTTTTGGTCTTTGAAGCACGGAGTCGAGCACTATCACATTACTTGAATCGGCGAGTTCCTTTAGCTCTTCAACAGAGTCCTCCTGTAAGTGTCTGGGCCCTGTTGATACACTCACAAGAATGGCACGTTCCCGTTTATCTTTAACATCAAATCCGGTCCTCTGCGATTGAAGGCCTTCCTCGATCGAAGACACCATGACAGCGAAGTCTTCAAAGGAGTCCTCAAGCCTTTGAAACCGAAAAGGGCCTTTTATCTCATGAGCTATTTTTGAAATGTTTGATGAAAGATGTGCAAGGGAAATATTATCAGGCTGGCCGTCCTTTAATCCTATAACAATGAGTGCGTCGAGCCGGAGGAGAGAAAGGTCGGTAATATCGTCCTGATTTATCGCTTCGCTCTTGAGATGAGTATGGATCAGACGGAGGCCCCGGAGAACTTTTCTGCCGAGTGTGTGATCCGGAAGCTCCGGGATAAATATACCTTTGGCATCTCCGACTATGACGTGACTGATATCTCCATCCCTGTCTGCCAGCACCCCGATCTGGCGTCCGATTGCAGATGACCATTCAGCCATATATCGTGCGAGCTCTGCAGTAAGCGCCGTATCTTTCGGTATGCGTCTCCTGTAGATTTTCTCAAGCGCCTTGATCTCACTGCCCTTCAGGCCTGAAATATTACCGTAAACAGATGGAATAAATAGCCTCCGATTTAACGATTCTGCCGTTCAACTGTTTTGTTTGTAATTATAGCAGATACGAGGAGTGGGAAAACAATTGACTTACCTGGATGGTATCCTTAAACTTATTGATTATGAAGCAGGAAGTTGTTGAAATAATCAAAAAAGCCCTTGAAAATTTGCAGGAGCGATGGGGTCTTGAGGGCTTGCCTGATATCGATATAGAAATTCCTAAGAACGAATCAATGGGTGATTTCGCGACCACGGTTGCAATGGGACTGACAAAGATCCTTAAAAAACCTCCGAAGAAAATAGCTGAAGAAATCTTTGCTGAACTCAACTGCCTTATTGTCGGTAAGCCCGGGCCGATCGAAAGCGTTGAAATAGCGGGTCCCGGCTTTATCAATTTCAGATTAAGGAAGGTATTTCTGCATGCAAAACTCGAGCAGCTTCTGAGCGAAGAGCATTCATCCGTTCGGACGGATATTGGGGAAGGCAGAAAGGTACAGGTTGAATTTGTAAGCGCCAATCCTACAGGCCCTTTACATGTCGGGCATGGGAGGGGCGCTGCTGTCGGAAATGCGTTATGTAATATTCTGCAGGCCGCCGGCTTTGAAGTACAGAGGGAATTTTATATCAATGATGCAGGGCTGCAGGTGAAACTCCTCGGAGAATCTGTCTTTGCCCGGTATCTGCAACTGCTGGGTAACGATGCGCCATTCCCTGAAGACGGGTACAAGGGAGATTATGTTGAATTGATTGCGGAAGAGATCATCAAAAGAGCAGGTGAAGAGTATTTGAACAAGTCTTTTGAAGAATGCGGAGAATTTTTTACCAACTATGCCTACAAAATGATGCTCACAGATATCGCAAAGGACCTGAAAGATTTCGGCATTGTTTTTGACAGGTGGCAGAGCGAAAAAGAACTTTATGAAAAGGAAAAGGTGGAGAGCGCTTTGACCGCTCTTCAACAAAAAGGGTACCTGTATGAAAAAGACGGTGCAACATGGTTTAGTTCAACAAGCTTCGGAGATGATAAAGACAGGGTAGTGGTAAAACAGACGGGCGACTATACATATTTTGCCTCTGATATCGCCTATCATAAAGATAAGCTTGACAGGGGATTTGATACCATAATAAATATATGGGGTGCAGACCATCATGGTTATATCCCGAGGCTTAAATCAGTGCTCGGGGCGTTCGGTTTACCAAAGGAGAAATTCAGGGTAATACTGATCCAGATGGTAGCCTTGCTCAGGCGCGGGGAGACTGTGCAGATGTCAAAGAGGGCAGGAGAATTTGTGACATTGCGCGAGGTTGTTGACGAGGTCGGCGCTGACATTACAAAATTTATCTTCCTCACTCGGCGTGCAGACAGTCAGCTTGAATTTGATATCGAGGTTGCGAAAGAACAATCAGCAGAAAATCCTGTCTTTTACGTCCAGTATGCATTTGCGAGGATATCGAGCATATTCAGGCAAGCGATGGAACGAGGCGTAGGGGCGGGTTTTAAACCCGCCCGTACAGAAGAAGATGTAGGGGCGATTCGGCGGATCGCCCAAGACCTCGCCCTTTTAAAAGAAGATGAGGAATTTTCCATTATCAAAAAACTCCTTCAATACCCGATGGTGTTTGAAGGCGCTGCCGTTTCCTGCGAGCCGCACAGGATAACTTATTATCTGCAGGAGCTTGCCGGCATGTTCCACTCGTATTACAACAAACACAGGGTAATATCAGATGACAGTAACCTGACGAACGCAAGGCTGTGCCTTTGCAAAGCAGTACAGATCGTGCTAAAAGAAGGATTAAGTATGCTGGGCGTCAGCGCGCCGGAGAGGATGTGACCATGTTATACGTTATCGCATTAATCATTCATGTAATTTCAATCATCATCTGGATAGGCGGTGTTTCGTTTGTCACGATGATTACATTCCCCATGATACAGCGTGGAGGCAGTTCCCTTGAACAGGTTATGATGTTTCAGGGGACAGAACACCGGTTTGGAAAGATCGCTAAGACAATGGTCATACTTGCAGGGCTTTCAGGGTTGTATTTAATAAAAGTAAAAGGGCTGAGCTTCGGGGTGTGGGTCATGATCATTTTGTGGGGAGTGTATGCCTCTCTGTTGTTCGGACTCGAAAAAATGATCTTTAAGAAACTCTTCGATAAGCCTTCAGACCAGATCGATACGAAAAAGATCTTCACTCTGCTTCAGGGGTTCCACTGGATCGTGCTGACGCTCAGCTTTCTCGCAGTTGCTGCAGGGATATGGGCAGCGCATTACTAAATTAAGAATCAGGAGTTGGTAGGGGCGAACTGCCGTTCGCCTGTACAGAGCATCACAATTGCAATTCAAAATTATAACAACAGACGGCAATGCACGGCTGGGTCAAATCCATACAAAGTGCGGTATTATAAACACTCCCGCCTTTATGCCTGTCGGCACCAATGCTACTGTCAAGTCAATGAACCAGGATGAACTGAAAGAGCTTGGCGCCGAGATCATCCTTTCCAACACCTACCATCTCTATCTCCGGCCGGGACATGAGATAATCAGACAGCTCGGTGGAGTGCATAAGTTTATGAACTGGCAAGGCCCCATTCTTACCGATAGCGGGGGATTTCAGGTTTTCAGCCTATCCCCTTTGAGAAAAATAACGGATGAGGGCGTGGAATTCAGGTCTCACCTTGACGGCTCCGCACATTTTTTAACTCCTGAACTTGTTATGGAAATCCAGGGGGCGTTGGGTTCGGATATTGCAATGGCTTTTGACGAATGTACGCCGTATCCTGCAACGTATGAATATGCATTAAAGTCTCTGCAATTAACGACGAAGTGGGCGAGGAGGTGCAAGGAAGCTATAAAGAATCCCCCCTTGCCCCCCTTTTTCAAAGGGGGGGATCAAATAAGTCCCCCTTTGGAAAAGGGGGATGTAGGGGGATTCTTTAATAAAAAACAAGCCGTCTTCGGCATTGTTCAGGGCGGTGTTTATGCTGAATTACGAAAGCAGAGCACCGAGGAACTGATTGAAATGGACTTTGAAGGATATGCGATTGGCGGATTAAGCGTTGGAGAGCCAAAGGCGTTGATGTATGAAATGATAAATCACACAACCCCGCTCCTTCCTAAGGGCAAGCTCCGGTATCTCATGGGGATCGGGGACCTGCTTGATGTGCTTGAAGCTGTTTCAGCGGGGATCGATATGTTTGACTGCGTGATGCCGACGAGAAATGCAAGAAATGGAACGCTTTTTACAAGTACAGGAAGGATAAGTATTAAACGAGAGGAATTTAAGGCGGACCCAAACCCGCTGGACCCAAGCTGCGGATGTTATACATGCAGAAATCACTCAAGGGCATATCTGCGCCATCTCTTTATGAACAGAGAGATTCTTTCCATGAGATTGAACACGATGCACAATCTCCATTTCTATCTCGAATTTTTCAGAAGGATGCGAGAAGCGATCAGCAATAAAGAATTTGATAAATTCAGAAAAGAACAGACGCCGATGCTTCAGAATAATTTTCATGAGGAGTAAAAATGAACATCCTAATCACAGGCGGCACTGGCTTTATCGGTACACCATTGAGCCTGGAACTCAGAAACTCTGGGCACACTGTTGTCGTTACAACAAGACGCCGGTCTGATTCGAAAGAGAAGCTGACATGGAATCCGCCTGACCTTATACCCTCTGATGTCATCTCAAAATTTGATGCCGTTATTAATCTTGCCGGCGAGCCTATTGCACCGGGACGATGGACAAAAAAAAGAAAAGAGCGAATTCTCACAAGCCGGATAAGCACTACGCGTGCACTTGTTGAGTCAATTAAACAAATCCCCCTTAATCCCCCTTTTCAAAAGGAGGACAGAGGGGGATTTCCAAAGGTCCTGTTCAGCGCTTCTGCGATTGGATATTACGGTGCTCACGGGGCTGAATATTTAACAGAGGAAACAGCGCCTGCAAATGATTTCCTTGCAAACGTATGCAAGCAATGGGAGGCGGAGGCATTGAGAGCTAAAAAATTTGGAGTTCGGGTAGTGCTTGTGCGTATCGGCGGAGTGTTGGAATCTGATGGCGGGGCGCTCCCTCAAATGATGATCCCGTTTAAATTTTTTTTAGGCGGGCCGCTTGGCAGCGGCAAGCAATGGTTTTCATGGATCCACAGGGATGATGTTGTGGGTATTATTAAATATGCACTTGATAACGAAAATATTTCAGGGCCTGTAAATGCAACCGCTCCGAATCCGGTTACAAACACGGAGTTCAGCGCTGCACTTGGCAAAGCGCTAAAAAGACCTTCATGGCTTGCTGTTCCTGTTTTTATCGTAAAATCAACTTTCGGTGAACTCGGGAATGTACTGCTGACAGGTCAGCGTGTATTTCCAGAGAAGGCATTAAAAGCCGGGTATCAGTTTAAATATACGGCAGTTAAAGATGCGCTGAAAGCGATATACCGGAAGAAGTAGGGGCGACCCGGCGGGTCGCCCCTACGCGTGGTTTCACTCTTTCCATTTCAAACTTGTCAGAAACTTCTTGTTTTCCAAAAACCACATGACGGTGTTCTCAACACCTTGTTCAAGGGACATCTTCGGCTTCCAGCCTAACATTTTTTCAGCCTTGTCTATATTCGCCCATGTGGCGGTAACGTCGGCAGGATGCAGTTTGAATCTTTTGATTTTAGCTTTTTTACCGAGATGTTTCTCAAGTAAGCCGATTACATAATTGAGTTTGACAGGATGGTCGCTGCCGAGATTGATTATTTCGTAGCCAACAGGCTTGAGCGCACGTATTGTACCATCCGCAATATCGTCAATATACGTAAAATCCCTTGTCTGGGTGCCGTCACCATAAAGCGGGATAGGCTTGCCTGCGTCCATGTTCTTGACAAACTTGAAAATGCTCATGTCAGGCCTGCCTGCCGGGCCGTACACAGTGAAATATCTCAACACGGTTATATCAATACCGTAAAGATAATGATATGCATGGCATAGAGCCTCCGCGCTTTTTTTTGTAGCAGAATAAGGCGCTAGCGGCGTGTCGGTTTTCGAGGTCTCTTTAAACGGCATATCCAGTGATGCATAAAGACTTGATGTTGAGGCGAGGACAAATTTTTTGACTTTGTGGTCTTTGCAGCATTCAAGGAGATTCAAAGTTCCTTTTGTGTTGGTATCAAGATATACCCACGGGTCTTCCACAGAGGCCCTCACACCCGCCCTTGCGGCAAGGTTTATAACAGCGTCTATCTTGTTTTCCAGAAAGATCTTTTTCAGCTTTTTGTGATCGCTGATATCCACTCTGTAGAAGCTGAAATCAGGATACGTCTTTAATGTCTTCAGCCTCCACTGTTTCAGCGCCGGATCATAGTAGTCATTGATATTGTCAACTCCGATCACATTCTTGTTCATCTCCAGCAGCAACTGCGATACCTTCCAGCCGATGAATCCTGCGCAGCCGGTAACAAGAAGGGTCTTGCCCCGAAAGGTTTTTTTGGATAATGAATGGTTCATAAAGACATTCCTTTCGTCAATATAAAACAGAGAGTGTCGGTCAATTTGTTATAATACAGCAGAAAAACAAATAAAAACAATAACGCCCTTTCCTTTGGGTGTGCGACAAATTTATTGGTAAAGAGAATTAAGCACATATCCGATTCTCCCAGAAATCTTCCCAGCGATTGCTGAACAGGCAACAACGTAATGC
>JAGVGM010000251.1 GCA_020057065.1 Thermodesulfovibrionia bacterium | reverse complement strand
GTGTTCCCGAGGATAAAGACTGATGCGGCATGAATCTCGAATTTCTCCAACGGCGTGTCGGGATAGACATAGCCATCCGTGGGTGACCAAGGGCTCCCGTGGCAGAAGCAGACACCCTCATAGTCTTCCCAAGTTACGGAATCGGGAAGCGATGATAGCCAGATAGCCAATTCATGGCATTCGGAGCGAAGGAGTTTTTCCATGGATTTCCCATAGCGGCTTATATAATTCTGTCGTACATTTTCATTGCCATTGTAGATATCAACGAACAAAGAATCGTGGTTCCCTTTAAGTGAAACGAGGTTTGGAATCGCCCGGAGGCGCGGAAGTATCTCCATTTGGTCGTAGTAGTAGCCACAAAGATCACCCAAGAAAACGTTGACGTCAGCTTGCTCGAATAGTATCCCCTCTAAGGCGGCATTAAAGGCAGGCCCATTTCCATGGATATCGGAAAAGACACAAATCTTCATCCGAGTCTGTGACAAAAATAATTTAAGTCCCTACCTATCCCCATCGATCCTAAAATCTCATAGATAGACAAAAGCTTGCCCTCATCAATGGAAGCAAGAAAATTGTCCATCCGCACCCTGAAAAGGTGCGTATTTTTTCCTTTGCTGCGGTCTTCAACGTAATTTGAATTATCATTTAAAAGATTGAAATCAATTGGATTATCTGCAACAACTGTACGGACAGAAAATTCTGAATCCTTGAGAAACTTTTGCATACTATCCTTATTGAAATAGGATAAATGGTCCGGATAACACAACCAGAATTCTTTTGAAATTTTCTTTGTTTTCAGTAGGTGCTGATGAAGGGTCGAAAAATCATTTGGTACAATTAAAACCAAAAGTGAATGGGGATCCATTAAGTTCCTGATAATGGCAAGCAGCCCCGCTGGGTCAAGAACATGTTCGAGAACATTTGCACAGACTATAATATCAAAGGTGATTTGTTGCTTTGCTTTTTCTCTCAGTGCATCGTAAATGTTTCCTTGCTCAAAGAACGGCAATAAGTGCGGGTGGATTTTATCGAGGGCAAAACGGCTGAAGTCGAGACCGTTTACAGAAATTCCCGACTGAAAAAACTTATCCATGATCCAACCTTCGCCACAACCAACATCAAGTAGCGTTTTCCCACCCGCATCGTTTGATAACTTCACGGTTTCGCGATAAATAAGAGAGGCTTTCAACTTAAAATAAGTAATTTCCTCCTCGGAGTAGGCGATCTCATAGCTTCCACACCCCTCCTGATAGTACTTCTTCGCATAATACTCCTGAAGTTCCTTCTCAGAGGGAAGCGGGTCATATTGATAGAAACTCCATTGATTTTTTATTACTTTTACCTGTTTCTTCGATTCAGCCATTCGCCTTGCCTAGTCTTGCTATTTTAACTGGTTTGATAGATTGAAGATATTTTCGAAACGGGGTAGGCGTAAATGGGTGAGGCGTAAACTTAATCACCATGTCTTTGCTTTCTTGACCATTAATGCGGATAATCTCTTCGTCAGGCAAGAGGATATCCGCCACTTCTTTCAGGTAACCTTCGATCGACATGACCTCCGGTCCGGCCAGATATAATGTCTTGTGGGGTTGCATGGCTACTTTATATCCCTTCACTTCATAACGCCCCAGTAAATAAAGTATCCATTGAGCAACATCGTTAACGCATATGTAATTTCTCTTTGCCTTCCCAGGTCCTTTGATTGTGGGTCTTTCTTTTTTATAGTATGCGTTGGTTATCGCCGAATTCAGACCCAAATGTGCTGGTCCATCGAGGCCATAAATGCCGCCAATTCGCAGGATGGTATAGTTTTGTACAAAAGTTCTCAGTATTACCTCTGCCAGATATTTACTCATGGCATAATGAGTCTCAGGGTTAATCGGTGTCGTATCGTCAAACACCGTGGGTTTCGTCCCATGCACCCCAACCGTTGAAGAAAAAATAAAATATGACCCTCTTTTACATGCATAGGCGGCGAGTTTTGCGGTAGAAATCGTATTCACATTGTATTGTGAAATATTAATATTATTTTGAAAATCTACGTATGCAGCAAGATGGATAATAGTCTGGCATTCGGGTATATCTTCAGGAAGATCATCTGTAAAATTCCACAAGAATTGATTAGAGAACCCATGATCTTGCCTGACCAAGTTGAATACCTCATGCCCGGCTTCTTTCAACATTGGTACAAGCATTTTCCCGGTAAAACTACTAGCGCCTGTTATTAAGATTCTCATTTGATGATTAACCGCATATAGTCACTTATAATAAGCATTCCCAGGTAATCCACATGTCTTTGGGGATGTCTTTCCCGGCTTTTTTCCCGACCACAAAATCAATGAATCGTGGATGTAAACCTAAGGCCGGCCGTTTGATAACAATCTTTTCCAACGTGATCACATCACCAGCCTTGATATCTTCGGCGGCAATAATACTCCTCCTTCCAATTCGGTGATTCTCTTTTTCGCTTTCGCGGACGCGCTTCACTGAACTGCCAAGCAATAGTTCCGTTGCCCGGACATCCTGAACAAATGCTTTAAGTTCCTTCGGTTCAAGCGAAAAAGGATGATCAGGACCTGAGTCTTTTTTGTTGAGTGTAATATGCTTCTCAATGATGGATGCTCCCATCGATACAGCCGCAACTGACGATAGGCAATCTGTTGTGTGATCAGAAAAGCCTACTACACAGTTAAAAGCTGTCTCAAGGGTAAGAAGACATTTTAGATTGATATCCTCGTATTTTGCAGGATATTGGCTTACACAGTGTAAAAGGGCATAATCGTGAAGTCCTTCTTTCTCAAAAAGATTAACAGCACGTTCAATGTCATCGAGGTCACTGTTTCCTGTCGATAAGATGGCTGGTTTTCCTATGCGAGCAATTTTTTGCAGCATGGGATAATGTGTTATTTCATAGGATGCCACTTTATAAAAAGGAACATCCACGGATTCTAAAACTTCCACCATCTTTTCATCGAAAGCGCTGGAACAAAATGTGATCCCCACTTGGTCGCAATATGCCTTCAGTATTGGATGCCATTCAATCGGCATCTCAATGCGCTTAATCAACTCATACGGTGTTTCTCCCTCTTTACTCCGCCCCTCCATTTCCGAGATCCTTGGAGTATAAATAGAGTAGATGCCATCCGCTGTATAGGACTGAAACTTGACAGCATTGCAGCCGGCTTCTTTTGCAACATCAATCAGTTCTTTAGCCTTATCAAGATTCCTGTTATGATTAGAGCCGATCTCCGCAATAATGTAACAAGGATGCCCTTTGCCTATAATGGTCCCATCTAAATTGATCGTTTTCCCCATATTTGCTTGCTCCAACCGGCTTTTTGAAGAGATCAGACTTTGTTTGATGGCAGATTGCTGATATAAATAATATCTTTAACAAATTCACTAAGGTTCTCGGCAATGCTTCGCGGTGTTTCCACGGTTACCAAACCGTTGACAGGCACAAAAGACAAAAGCTGTTCCAGCTTCAGAGAGCCCTTGCCAAGATTCAGATGCATGTCTCTATGAGATAAAGAGTCAATGTCGGCGAGATGGAAAATCTTTGGCTTAAACGTCAAGAGTGACTGGATAAAAGCCACCTCATCAGCTTCTTCCACCCTTGCGGCACAAACCGCATGAACGAAATCGAGAGCGGTTCCATGAAGAACATCCGCTTTCTTTAATTGGTTAAATTCTGATTGTGACCATCCGATACATAATTCATTCAAGGCACCGATTTTCGGCTTATTCTCAACAACAATTCGGGGATCATTGATAATGCGGAGTTGCTCAATAGTTTCATGAATATCACCGGTGTTTCCTCCATGCACAATAATAATATCGGCATTCAAATCATCAGAAAACCGCTGCGCCTCCCCAACATGATCTATATTTGTATTTCTACATTCCGACTTGGCAAGATTCACGCCATGAAAAGAGTGTGGTGCATGAATCACATATGGAACATCAAAATCTTTCCAAGTTTTAATCGTTTTGTCATATGAACCAGGGATAATATATAATTCAACAAAGTCGAAATACTTGTTTTTTAGAAGAAGCGCCTCAGGTATTAAGTCAGTATTTGTCGAGTAAAGTTTAAGCCCTATACTGAACGGAAAATCCATAAGTTTTAGTGTTTATCACGCATTTTTGATGATCCGGAATAAAAGCTCAGCACGAGAGAGGTCTTCCGGGGTATCTATATCTACTACTTTATCCCCAGGCATTACGTAAGAAAGTATTTTACCAGAAAGCGGATTTTCTGATAAAAGATGGGTGTTTCTCCAGATCGTAAAAGGTCCACTTTCGTAATATGCTTCAGGGATGTCCTGAGACCTATGGTTAAGCTGAGAAGGAGATATCGCTGTCATAAATCCATCTTTGTCACGCCGGAATGCCCATTCTACTGGAACAGGGTAGCGGGTCATTACCAAGAGCGGATACATAGATTTATGTTTGTGAAATAGCTCGAATGCAGCGTTAATATCTTTACTTTGCAAGAGAGGTGCTACAGAAAAAATACAACAGATCTCGTCATATATCTCGCCTCTCTGGCGATATTCATCTACAACCCATTTAAGGACAGGAAGTAGTCCAGTATAATCATCAGCAAGGGCGGGGTCTCTCATGAAATCAACTGACAGACCGAGAGTCTCAACCGTCTGTCGGATTTCATCTGAATCTGTGGAAACGTGAATTTTTTGAAACAGCCCAGATGCCTTGGCTGCATTGATAGAATACGAAACCATTGGTTGTCCGCAGAAAGGTATAATATTTTTCCCCGGGATTCGTTTACTGCCACCACGTGCTGGTATAATTGCAATTCGCATATTGTTTCTCTATTATTTTAGATTCAGGTGATTTTTTGTTGAAACTTGATGGACTCGTAAAAAGTCAGGCATCCCTTATGCATCCGTTATGAGCGGATGCTCATAACGACGGTCAAACAGGGTGAAAATCTTTCTCAGTTGGC
>JAGVGM010000166.1 GCA_020057065.1 Thermodesulfovibrionia bacterium | reverse complement strand
CTTTGAGGTATTGTACCAGTAGGATATGGATGTGGTTCTTGAGGAATTGCCGGATTCTGAAATAGTTCCAGGGTTTCCGTAGCTGTCATAACTACTGTAGTTTGTTGTATATGCTTGTCCGTCGCGTGTGATGTCTTTTGATGTAAGGAGTGGAACCCATATATCAGAGTCTGAATTATAAGGACTATAATCATTTTCATACGATATGGCTGATGATTTACCCCACGTATAGTTTGTAGTCTCCTCACCTGAAATAGATTTGGATTTTAGGAGTCCTATCTTCCAGACGCTTCCATAAGTATTATTATAACCATAACCGTAGTGTTGATAAGTAATAGTCCTGCCGCACGGGTCACTTATTGTTGTAGTATCAGATGAAGTTCCCGATTGATAAGAAAAGTCCCATGTGCCGGATGGGAGGCTGCCGCTTGTCTTTCTTTGAGTAAGCACCCATGAATTAATTGGCTGACTGTTAATTATGAATTGTCTCAGTTGGTATCCGGAATAAGATACTATCCCGCCGGCCGGGGATTTCATTTGTGTAAGCTCATTAAGGTAGCCATAAGAATATGTCCATGGGTTGCCAACAGCAGGTTTAGCGCTTATAAGACGGCTGTAACCAACAGCGGCAATACCCTCTTGCGTATAGGTGAGATCAATCCCGGGGCCTGAAATACTTGTCAGCTTCTCATCGTAGTTAACAGTGCTTGTATAAAAATAAACCTTTCTGCCTACTGTATCCTCCACATAATCAATTATCTCATCACTTGCATATGGTAGTTTGTAATAAATATCTATCGTGTTTCCAAATGTATCTGTTATCTTTATAGCATATAATGTAGGTTTCCCATCAACTGGAGGGCCATAGTGACCAAAGTATATTTTTCTGCCGTCTGTGAAGGTTACCACAAATTGATTCTTATATAGCGGGTGTGAAGAATCGTAATAATTATCATACAGCCAGTAATCTTTTGTTATTTTCTTGCCTGGGTTGGCTATAGATGAATAAGCCTTATGTTGTGACCCGTCAGGCATCTCAATAAGCGGATTTGCTCCATAAGGATCAATAATACGGCCAAAGTGCAGGGACCAGCCCAGACCCATCCATGAGTTTTCGCCGATCGGATTACAATAAAGCTCAGATCCGAATCCTACCCATCCTTTGCAGACTTTCTTTGAATTGAAAGTCCTCTGTATGACAAGGTCTAACCCGCCGTTACCGGGAAGTTTCGCATCAATAGTGGCTAATGTTAGACCTCCGGTAAAGGTGTCTATATTCTCATACGGAACCATTGAAAATGCCCCGTGATCAGGATTAAATCCCGCGGCGTCATAAAAAGTATCCTCTGCAAACAGAATAGAATGAGCAGATAAATATCCGATCAGAAAGAATAGAAATACTAAACTTTTCCTCAAGTTCAAGCCCATGCCATGTCCCCCTTTGTTAATAGATTCTTGTTTTAGATTTTATTGTTTGCCTCTTTCATAATTTATTTTGTTATTCTGGCAGAGATGGTGTAAATATATACACGCAAACTGTCAAAACAACCATTAACAATATTCCTAATAAAGAAAATTTCCTTGAATCATTTGGGAACTTGTTGCCTAAAATTGCTCGTAAAAGAAAAATCAATCCGCAACCAATCCCGATGGATATTGATTCAGCAATTATATTACCTAAACTTTTAGTGTTACCCATGAGCCTATGAAATCTATTTATATACAGGAGAGCATAAAGAATACCCGGGAATAAGACTGTAAACAAATCAGTTATATGCCATTTACTTGTTTTGAAAGAGAATCTGAATATCAAAAAAATGATAGCTGTCAACGGAACCGCAGTTAGCAAATATATTGTGTTGATGCCTATAAACGCCTCCATTATCTTTAGTCCTTTCTAAGCATTTCCGGAAGAGATGTCCCAAGTCCCCAATTAATACCAGCAGGGTCTAATTTTTTTATCGATTCATTTGACACTCCAGCGCCAACAAGTGCCCCGGTAGAGATAGTATTACAATTGCCTTCATTTTCATTTAGCTCTGGAGATGCTTCCCACTTTCTGCTACCAGATTCATATTTGTTAAATGATTCTGTTATGTCATTTATAAATTGTGTATCGGTTTTACCATCGGGTGTTGGTATCAAATAGTTTCCTTTTTGGTCACCCGTCCACTTTAAATCTACTTCTGCATTTTTTTTAGAAGTCAACCTACCGCCTTCCTCATATCCACCGATAACCCATCTCTTCATGCCATTAAAATCTTTTGGGTTATCGGGTTTAATTTCAATAAATGTATGAATACCTAATCGTCCCACTATAGGGACATTAAGCCTTCTTGCAATTAAACGCACTTCTCGCCCATCCGGATCTATATACCGGTACGGATTATTCAGCGAATAGTTGTATCTGTTCAATCTCTGTGGATTAAGCAGGTCTTTCTCTGTTACACCCTTTGGATCAACCGATACAAACCTCCCGGTCTTTGCATCCATATACCTTGCGCCGAAGTAATACAACCCTGTCTCCTGGTCTTTCTCTTTCCCCACAAACTTCTCATTGTTTGCAACCGTCCCTGTTATCGATTGTTCTTCACCGAAAGGCTTGTAGTCCGCTCTCCAAACTACGGTACCGCTTGCATCCGTCATCGCCACAGGCGTCCCCGCAGCGTCTGTGTGGTAGAAGTAGACTTTTTGTCCTGCAAAGGATGGATTTGTTGTTAAGAGTAGTGCAAGTGCAACGACCATAAAAACGCCCGGGAAAATATTGTTCTTTTCTTTACTGCCTTTTTTCATAGATAGTCCCCTCCATTTTTTTAAATTGTTTATCTACGTAAAAAAACAATTGCTTTGAGAATTGATAAATAATGAAAATTTCTGAAATGCAAAAAACAGAATATTTTGCATGCAAAAGTCTCCTTTTTACCAAATTGCTTCTTTTAAAATTATGTGATTTAGCTAAAGCCCGAACGGAAGTATAATATTTGGTCTTAAACGGAAAAGTCAATACCCTGCAAGCCCGCAGGCTTTCAAGCCAAAAACATCTTCCTCAATTATTCTCTCTGCAATAAGTGTTTTTATAAATCCCTCATCAGAACAGTCTGTAATTCCTGTTAATTACGATTTTTAATATCAGAATTTCCCTCTTGAATCTTTACAATAAATCCTGTATTCTGCTTATATCTATTCCGTTATTTTATATCTGCATTTTTGAATGGGAGGCTAACATATGCTGAGGAGAATCGAAAAAGAAGAACTCTATAAATGCTGCGAACCGTCTGAATTGCCGTTTAAAACAACAGATGAACTCTCTCCCATGAAAGAAACTGTCGGGCAGAAAAGGGCGCTCAGCGCCCTGAAGTTCGGACTTGGCATCGACAGCCACGGGTTTAATATATATATCCTCGGGGAAAGCGGCACCGGCAAAATGACCACCATCAAGACGATCCTCGAAGAAAAAGCAAAGAACGAACCTGTTCCGAACGACTGGTGTTATGTTTATAATTTTAAAAATACGGATGTACCCAAAGCCCTCAGCCTCACTCCCGGGACCGGCATAACCTTCCAGAAAGATATGGACGAGCTTATCAATGTCCTGCGGCAGGAGATACCAAAAATATTCGAGTCAAAAGAATATGAAAAACAGCGTGCCAAGATAATCGAGGATTTCCAGCATAAACAAAAGAAATTCTTTACCGACCTTGAGGAAGAAGCAAAAGCAAAGGACTTCACTCTCAAAAAGACCGTCAGCGGGCTCGTCCTTCTCCCGGTGAAAACAACAGGCGAAACCTTGAGTGAAGAAGAATACGAAGCACTGGAGCCTAAAGTTAAGAAGAACATTGAAAGCATAGGGAAAGAACTGCAGGACAAACTCGATGATGCAATAAGAACTGTCAGAGAAGAAGAAAAAAAGATCAAGGACATGATGACACAACTTGAGCGTCAGGCCACACTTTCTTCTGTAGGGCACAGGATAGATGAACTGAAGAACAAATATAAAGACAATGCCGATGTCATGAATTACTTTGAAGAAGTAAAGGAGGATATACTTGAATACCTTGACGATTTCAAGCCGCAGGAAGAGCATGCGCCTTCACTTCCGTTCATGAGACTCCAGAAAACAGAGCCTTCTTTTGTCAGATACAACGTAAATGTCCTTGTAAATAACAGTGAATTAAAAGGCGCTCCTGTTGTGATTGAAAACAACCCGACCTATTACAATCTCTTTGGAAGGGTTGAACATAAAGTGCAGTACGGAATAGCAACCACTGATCTGACCATGATAAAAGCCGGCTCTCTTCAGATGGCGAACGGCGGTTATCTTGTTGTAGATGCGCTTGAACTCCTCAAGAATATTTTCTCCTATGACTCACTCAAAAGGACGATTAAGGAGAAGTTAATAAAAATAGAGGATGTCTGGGAGCAGTACCGTTTAATTTCCACAGTCACTTTGAAGCCTGAGCCGATACCTTTTAATGTAAAAATTGTATTGATCGGAAGCCCCCGGCTTTACTATCTCCTCTACAATCTGGACGAGGAATACAGGGAATTGTTCAAGGTTAAGGCCGATTATGAAAACCGTATGGACAGAAACGCGGAGACTATGCTCAAGTATGCCAGTTTTGTAAAGACAAAATGCGATGAAAGGGGGCTGTTGCCTTTTGAAAAAAATGCAGTTGCAAAAGTTATTGAATACGGTTCAAGGCTTGCAGAACATCAGCAAAAACTCTCGGCCAAATTCAGCGAAATAGCAGACATTTTAAGAGAGTCCGACTACTGGGCAAGATACAACAAGAACAGCATTATATCAGCGGAAGATGTAGATAAAGCCCTGGAGGAAAAGACTTACCGCTCCAACAAGGTAGAGCAAAAAATTCTTGAGGCAACCCAGGAAGGAACGATCCTGATTGACACTGAAGGATCTGTCGTAGGACAGATCAACGGCCTCTCCGTGCTGGACCTTGGAGACTACAGATTCGGCATGCCTTCAAGAATTACTGCCAAAAGCTATGCGGGGCGGGCAGGTATTGTAAATATTGAAAGAGAGACCAAGATGAGCGGAAAGATCCACGAAAAGGCGATATTAATACTTACTGCTTATCTTGGCGGCAAATACGCAATAAAACAATCCCTCAGCCTTACTGCTTCACTGACATTTGAGCAGCTTTACGGCGGGATCGAAGGCGACAGCGCCACATGTGCAGAAGTATATGCCCTTTTAAGCAGCATATCCGGCATACCGTTAAAACAATGTTATGCGATAACAGGCTCCATGAACCAGCATGGAGAAGTACAGCCTATCGGCGGAGTAAATGAAAAAATAGAGGGATTTTTTGAAGTCTGCAAACTCTACGGACTTAATGGAGAGAACGGCGTCATTATTCCAAAACGCAACCTGCTTAATCTTATGTTGAAAAAAGACGTAACTGATGCTGTTGTAAACGGGAAATTCAATATATATTGCATAGACAACGTAGAAGACGGCATCGAGATCCTTACTGGAATGCCGCCGGGAGAATTGCAGCCTGACGGAACATATCCTGATGGAACCTTCAACTTTTTCGTTGCAAAGAAATTAAAAGAACTTTCCGAGGCCCTGAAGGCAGAGAAGGCGCCGGAAGCACAGAATGAGAAAAAGAAGGAATAACTTCCCCTCTAAAAAGAGGGGACACAGGGGTGTGTTTCCTTACTTTATCCAAAAGCCCCTCACCTAAAATTTCTATTTCTTCACCTTTATCATTTTTTGCGATAACCTGCAGCTTTTATTTTCTTTGATTTCCGTTACGTGCGCTGTATCATCTATTACCCTCTTTCAGCAATTCGGCTGCCTCTTGACAAGTTTTTACCAAGGATATATTATTAACATAATTGTTGATTATCTATACTTGACATGAAATACTCCGGATTGAGAAAATTAAGAAAGAGATTTTATTTTACTGTAGAGGACCTGCAGGACTTACTGGAAATAAAACCTGAATCGGCAAGGGTTTTGTGCACGCGTTACACAAAAGACGGACTTTTTATAAGATTAAAAAGGAATTTTTACATATTGGATGAGAGCTGGGAAAGTTTTGCAAAAGCAGATTTCCTGAAGATTGCCAATTTATTGCAGGTCCCTTCTTATATCTCTTTTATGACCGCGCTTTCATGGTATGAGATCACTACTCAGGTTCAAAGGGATTTTTTTGAGAGCGCATCTTTGAAGCGCTCCATCAGATTTGATATTAGAGGAACAGCCTTCAATTTCTGTAAACTTCAAAAAAAATACTATTTTGATTTTGTAAAAGAAGACGATATATTTATCGCAACCAAAGAAAAAGCGTTTGTTGATTCAGTTTATCTTTTTTCCTTTGGCAAATACAGGATAGATTTCAACTCCCTTGATTTGGATAAACTGGATAAAAGCAGGCTCTCAGAAATTTTAATGTCATATCCTCAAAAAACCATAAATATTGCGAATAGATTATGCGGGATTTAATAAAACAGGAACAGTTTGAATTAGAAGTGCTGGAAAGATTGCAAAGTAGAAAACTTCTGAATAACCTTGTTCTTGGCGGCGGGACCATGCTCAGGCTGTGTTTTGGTTTAAACAGATTTTCGGTAGATCTGGATTTCTGGATTATAAAAAATATTGATACAAACAAGTTGTTCTCGGATTTGGAAAAATATCTGTCACAATTCTATGTCATAAGAGATGCTACCAATAAATTTTACACATTGCTGTTCGAGATAAAGTCTAAGGATTTTCCCAGAAGTTTAAAAATAGAAATAAGAAAAGAAAAGAAAAAAATTAAAACCGAACAGGCTATAGCTTATAGCAAATATTCCAATATGCAGGTCTTTTTGAAGATTATTTCACTTGAAGAAATGATGAAGGCAAAGATAGCAGCTTTGCTGGAGAGAAAAGAGATAAGAGATGTTTTTGATATGGAATTCCTGCTGAAAAAGGGAATCGGCCTGGACACATCTCCTCAAGTTATGAAAAAATTACTTGAACAGATTGATTCGTTCACAAAAAAAGACTATACGGTTAAGCTTGGTTCTTTACTGGAAGAGGAACAAAGAAAATATTATGTTAACGAAAACTTTAAAATTCTCAAAGCAGCAATAAAAGAAAAGATTGGTAACGATTTATTAACATAGTATTTACACCCTACCAACAGAATAATACTTGAACCCCATTTTTCTTAATCTCTCAGGTTCATATATATTCCTCAGATCAAAGAAAAAGTTCCCTTTTGCAAGCTTCTTTATTTTGCCGAGGTCAAGATTTCTGAACTGGTTCCACTCTGTTACTATTACAATTGCATCAGATCCGTTAACTGCATCATAGGCATCTTTGCAATAAGTGATCTTTGGCAGTATTTGCTTTGCGTCTTCCATAGCTACCGGGTCATAGGCCCTTATCTTTGCCCCTGCCTTGAGAAGCCTGTTGATGATGAAGATCGCCGGCGCATCCCTCAGGTCATTGGTGTTAGGCTTGAACGAAAGGCCGAGGATGCAGATCGTTTTGCCTTTTAACTTCGGGAATGTATTTATTATCCTGTCGGCAGCCTTTTCTTTTTGCCGCTCATTTGCCTTTACAGTTGCTTCGATAATTCCAAGATCAACGCTGTTCTCATTTCCTATTTGCAAAAGCGCAAGCGTGTCTTTTGGAAAGCAGGAACCGCCATAACCCGGTCCCGCATGAAGGAATTTAGGGCCTATTCTGCGATCCAGGCCCATCCCTTTTGCTACAACCTGAACGTCCGCCCCGACACTTTCACAAAGGTTCGCCATTTCATTGATAAACGATACCTTTACAGCAAGGAAGGCGTTTGAAGCATATTTTATGAGTTCAGCAGTCTTTATATCTGTTATAACGATCGGGGTTTCAATAAGGTACAAAGGCCTGTAAAGATCTTTTATTATCGCGATAGCCTGTGCGCTTGAAGCGCCTATGACAATCCTGTTGGGCCTCATAAAATCCTCGATCCCGGCGCCTTCTCTCAGAAATTCCGGATTCGATGCTACATCAAAATCTATATTTTCTTTTAAATTTTTTGATATGATCTTCTTGATCCTCTCTCCTGTACCGACCGGAACAGTGCTTTTGGTTACGATCACTTTATAGCTCTTGATATGTCTGGCAATCTCCCTTGCAACACCTTCAACGTACTTCATTTCTGCGGAACCGTCTCCGCGCGGAGGGGTGCCGACAGCAATAAAAATTACAAGAGCACTATCAACGGCTTCTGCAAGATCATTGGTAAAATGCAGCCGGCCGGCCTTGAGATTTCTCTGCAAAAGTTCTTCAAGTCCAGGTTCGTAGAATGGTACCAGGCCCTTTCTCATCAACTCGATCTTTTTTTCATCATTATCTACACAAGTCACATTTATACCGAACTCTGCAAAACACGCACCTGTGATCAATCCGACATATCCGCTTCCTATTATTGCAATATTCATTCTGTCTCCTTATATGGTAGTTATATCAATAAATATATCTCTTGTCTCAGATATTCTAAAATAATTTAACAAAAACTTAAAATGCCCTATGGTGTAACCCCTCAGTTACAGGAGGGAGACTGAATGATTCCCCTCTTTGTAAAAGAGGGGTTAGGGGAGATTTTATAGAATAAATTTAAAAATCCCCCCTCGCCCCCCTTTGCCAAAGGGGGGATAATACCCCCCCATAACTGGGTACCCTATGGTTAAAAATCCCCTTCTGCCAATTCTACGGTAAAAGTGCCTATCAGGGCTTTACTTTTCATAAGAACCGGGAGTTTTCTGTCATCATCAGTTACCCAGATAAAAACATCACCGGTTCTCCGGAAAATCCCTTCTGACTTCAAGTTCGGTTTTATAAGTATTGTGTTAAATTCACGTGACTGGACCCTTATCTTTTCTTTCCGTAATACCTGGACTTCTGTGTGCCAAAGCTTTTTAGTGTCAAAAATATCAAAATACTTTGACAGGCCTGGTTCCAAAGGCATTTTTGTCATTGCATAGAAGGCTGATAACATATCATATACAGGTGTATCAAAGTAAAATTCTTTTTTTTCATCATCAATAACATTTTGATATACAACCTTTGTCGACCCGCCTTCTTCCTTTCTCTCAAACCAGGCAGCCTTTTCTCTCCTATGACGCCCTTCCTGAATTTTTATAATATAATTTTCAGGATATCCGTCAGGATATAAGGTACTCTGTGCAAAATCGTCCACCTTGTAAAAAAGGGAAATGACAGGGAGAGATGTAGCGTGCGTTCTTACAACAAAGCCTTCTTTGGTGTTTTCATAATCCAGAACAGCCGTACCCCCCTTGATCCCGGACCAGTATATGTAATAAGTGAAACTCTTCTTGTCTGTAGCGGCGGCCCCGGCTGAATGGGGAATAACAGACATCAAAAAACAGAAAACAGAAGTCAGAACACAGAAGACAGAGAACTGATGAATTCTTTTGTCTATCCATTTCTGACTTTTGACTTTTGACTTCTGACTTCTGACTTTTGTCATAGATACTCCTCTATTGCCTCAAAGACCTCATCAACACTGATATTGTCCATACAGACAAAATTGCTGCACTTTTTTTTGAAACAGGGGCTGCATGAAACGCCCGATTTTATTACCCTGAAATTTTTATTTTTCTGCCATCCATACGGTCCTGTTCTTACAGGATCGGTGGGCCCCAAAAGGGCTACTAACGGTTTATTAAAAGCAGCTGCAATATGCATTGGGCCGGTATCGTTGCTCACCACCGCCCTGGCCCCCGCAATAAGGGCCACAAGTTCTTTTAGATCTGTCCTGCCGCAAAAATCAACTACCCCCCTTATTCCCCCCTTGGTAAGGGTGGATATAGAGGGGTTATCCATATTTTTGTCTTTCAATAAACCTATGATCTTTTTTGCAATATCTTTATCACCTTTCCCGCCGGCTATGACACAGGGAAACTTAATTTTTCTGATAAGTGCTGTAAAATATTCGGCAGGCCAGATCTTTGTGATCCATCTTGCAGAAGGAATTACCACTACATATTCATTCAAATTGTTTATAAGTTTCTTAACTCTGCCTCTTGATGCTTCATCAATTGTGAGCGGGAACTTTACCTTGCCTGCTTCAGCGCCGATCGCCCTTGCTATCTCAAGGCATTTATCTACCGCATGAACGGTACCGTTAACTGAGATTTTTCTGTTATAGAAAAATCTGCTCCCCTCACGTGCATCGGCAAAACCTATCTTGGTCCCCGCCGGTGTATAATAAGTGATAATTCCGCTTCTAAGGAGTCCCTGCAGATCCACTGCAATATCGTATTTCTTACTCTTCAATATCTTCTTTAAAAGAGATATCTCGTTAATAGTCCCGGAAAGGTTCTTTATATTTTTCCAGGAGTCTTTATCAAAGTCTATAACTTCATTTATTAAAGGGTTATTCTCGATCAACCCCTTGAGGTTCTTGCTGATTACCCAGTCTATACGGGCATCAGGAAAGGAGTCTTTTACAGCCTTCAAAAAGGGCAGTGTATGGATAATGTCCCCAAGGGAACTGGGTTTTATAATGAGCATCTTCATCGGCTAAATTATATTTTCCGGCGGTCTATAATGTAGCAGCTTTCATGTGATTTTTTGGCAAGCTTTTTAAGTTCTCCTGCTACCTCTGTTATTTTGCCATAATGCTGAATTTTAGGGGAATCAGTCGGCACGACTGCTATCGCTACTCCTAACAGCGGGAATTCCTGTTCATGTCCTTTTCTGTCTTTGGCAATATAATATCCTTTTGCTTTATCTTCGTCTCCGAAAAGGTCGGAGATTATGATATTGAAGTTGGCAATAATGGTTTTACAGACAGCTTCAGCGCGATCAAACGGCACGATAAAGACAAAATCATCACCCCCGATATGTCCGACAAACCCCCCTCCGGCCTCCTTGACGGCATTAGACATTATGCGTGCTACCATTCGCAGCACTTCATCTCCGCGGCTGAAGCTATAAGAATCGTTATATGGTTTAAAATTGTTGATGTCTATATAGCAGACCGCCATTTGTTTGCCAAGCGCTCTTTCTATCGCATGCTGAATGGAGGTATTCCCCGGCAGTTTTGTAAGGGGGTTATTGTCAAATATCCTTTGTATGCGCTGCATTGACAGCGAGATCCGGCTAAAGAGCTCAGGATACGGAACAGGGCAGACAATAAAGTCATCGAGCGGGTAATTCTGCCAGTCAAACAGATCATCCATATTGTCGCTGAGCAAACCCAAGACCGGGATTACGCTAAAGTAGTTATCCCTCTTGAGTTCTTTTACGAGTTTCTGTATTTCCGAATTTGAGGCAGTCAGGTCCACGATCATGACGTCCGGAGGGTCTGAATAAATAAATCCCAGTATCGATGAGATCTTTGAAAAAACTATAACCTGATACCCTTTACTCCGGAGCCGCAGCTCCATCTGGGAATTCAGTTCATGATTTTTTGAAACTAATGCTATTCTAAGCCTACTGCCCACTTTTTGACTGGATATCCATACTGAAATTTTTTGCTTCTACCAGATTATTTTCAAGTTCACTGACTATATCTTTCAATATCAGCTCGTTCAAGCCGAGTTTTTCCCATGCAACCGGCTGAATACGCGAAACAAAATCATCTCCGCTGAAACCAAACCCGCTTGCCTTAACAAGGACGTCGGCGACATGCACCACAGCGGTCTTTGCGCGCTGATTGTTCGACTTCTCCACATTATGGTGATACGCGATCGGCTCTATAAGTTTTTCGGGAAGAAGCCAGGACTTCACAAGCCATTCGCCGATCTCCGCATGATCAACATTGAAAAGCTCTCTTTCACAGTCGACCATGGGGAGTTCTTTCTCTTTTATTACATTCATAAGGTGGTCATAATCCTGCTCAAGCTTTATTTTTAAAATAACCTTGCCTATATCATGTAAGAGTGCAGCCGTTGAGATCTCTTCACGTTCAGGCAGATTCAGTTTTCTTGCAATAATATTGGCGGCCACTGCAGCGCCCAGGGAATGTTCCCATAGCCCGACAGTATTTTTTTCCATAATTTCAAAAATTGAACTGCTGATGGCAAGGCTTTTCACGACATTTACCCCGAGCAGTATCAATGCCTTTGACACTGTGGAAATACGGCCCGAAAAACCGTAAAAAGGAGAATTGACCAGCTTCAGCACCTTTGCCGAGAGCACCTGGTCAGAGTTAACTACACGGGCCATTTCATCCACAGATACCTTTCCATCCTCTGCGAGCGAACTAAGCTTGGTTATGATCCCCGGCAGTGTTGGAAGAGAACGGGTGTCTTTTACTATCCTTATTATTTCAGTTCGCCGGTCCTGCATTCTGTCCTTCCATTGATTTTATAATAGTCTCTTTGTAGATATCTTTTAATTTGATCATTATTGGATCATCCATAACCTTGCTGAAACGTTTATCCAATGCCAGGAGCAGTTCGTCGACCGTCTTATCTCCCTCCTCTTTAACAGGATGCCCCTCGACGGACAAGGCCTGAATTCCCATTCTTTCTAATCGCGAAAGGAGAGATTCGGTCAGAACGATCCCTTTCCCGCATATCGGCGGACTGATATCATCATCTTCCTTTCTGACCTCTTTGGCCAGGACCATACCGGGCTTTGACTGGTATATCGGTATTCTCTGCATACATTTTCTCCTCACATAAAGCTGCTCATCCAAGCCTTTGTTCTATGCTTATATGCTATGTACAAGATATAGTATATCATTTTAGAGAGAAGTTCAAAGAAATATTTGCGACCTGTCAACAGTTAACATGAATTAAACAGGACAGGATTAAAGACCGGTATTTTTGAAGGCCTTAAAACCGGCCTCTGTAGTTATTTTATAAATATCAATATCTCTGCAATACCTCTTTGATCAGTTCCCTGTCAACACTTTCGAGCATCCTGACTTT
This sequence comes from Thermodesulfovibrionia bacterium, assembly GCA_020057065.1. Taxonomy (GTDB): domain Bacteria; phylum Nitrospirota; class Thermodesulfovibrionia; order UBA6902; family UBA6902; genus SURF-23. Next base: position 16,958 of record JAGVGM010000166.1, on the reverse strand, counting down.
GCCGATGGATTCCGGAAGGATAAACCTTATGTTGCCATCCTTGACTTTCTTATCGATCTCCATGGCATTGATAATATCCGAGGTGTTAATATTATCCGGTATGGTAGTTGGGAGTTTATACAGTTCTACAAGGTTTTGTATACGCACCGCTTCTTTTTTCTTGAAGATATTCATTCTGACCGCAAGATCCGCAGCAAGACACATACCGATCGCAACTGCCTCTCCATGCAGAAATCTCTTGTAGCCTGTTGCTGTTTCTATAGCATGACCTATTGTATGGCCGAAATTTAATACGGCACGCAATCCGGTCTCTTTTTCGTCTTTTGATACTATCCCTGCTTTAATTTCACATGAACGTTTTATTACATGAATAACGCCGTCACCGAGAGAAAGAATATTTTCCCTGTTATTCTCTAAATAGTTAAAGAGTTCCCTGTCTGCAATCACTCCGTATTTGATTATCTCGGCCATACCCGCGGAGAACTCGCCTTTTGGCAGTGTCCTTATTGTATCAATATCGATCATGACAAGCGACGGCTGGTAAAATGTGCCTATCATATTCTTGCCGAGCGGATGATTGACCCCGGTCTTGCCTCCTACAGAACTGTCCACCTGTGCAAGCAGGGTTGTTGGAACCTGTATATATCTGATGCCTCTCATGTATGTTGACGCTGCGAAACCGGTTATGTCGCCGACAACACCTCCGCCAAATGCAACCAGAAGCGAATCCCTGTCAAACTTTTCCTTCAGAAGCTCTCCCTGGATATGATATATCCATGTAAAATCCTTGTATTTTTCTCCGTCAGGGATGAGAATGACCTCTGGCTTTATATTGAAATCATTTAACGATCTGAGGATTGCATCTTTATAAATAGGAAATACTGTCTTGTTACTGATGATCGCAACCCTGGAGGGCCTGAATTCTCTCAGACGAAGACCGAGTTTATTTAGAATTTTACTTCCAATGACAATGTCATAACTTCTTTCTTTAAGATCAACGGTCACGTTTTGCGAATGAAGCGCAAGCAGTTCCAGAATTTCCTCCGCTGTCTCCTCCGGAGTAATATAATTAGTGTCAACTGAGACGTCAGCCTGCATGTAAAGAGGCGTTCTTTCGGCAAGCAGCTTATTGATCTCTTTTAGCGGCTCTTCGACCTCAAGCAAAGGTCTTTTTCCCCCTTCAAGCATGACCCTCTTAAGAATAATCCCCGGGTCTGCTTTTAGCCAGATAATGATTCCCCTACTGCCGAGATTTTCCACATTATTCCTGCTCTTGATTACACCTCCGCCTGTTGCAATAACACTATTGTTCATAAGTGAAACTTCTTTAACCACTGCCTGCTCGATCTTTCGGAAATAATCCTCACCCTTTTCCTTGAAGATCAGCGAGACCGGCTTGCCCTCACGCGCCTCAATAAGTGCATCGGTATCAATAAACTGATAGCCGAGCTTTTTGCTGAGCTCTTTGCCGACAGAGGTTTTTCCTGTCCCCATAAATCCTGTAAGAATGATTTTCATAATAGACCTTATAGATTAATATAATAATACCAGAAATTTTGCTTTTAGGATATTGCCGTTAACCCAAATCCGGCGATAAACAATCGAGGATTAAACGTTTCATAATTACATTATAGTTTGAAATTAAAAAAATACAATGGTATATAATGTTGTGGGAACAGGCATGATTATAATTCAGGGAACAAAGAAAGGAGAAAGCATGGAACGCCAAATATCCATAGGACTGCTGACCATATTGTTTTGCATAGCGCTAAACACAAATACGATCAGCGCAGAGACCCTGCAGTATGACAAAAGAGGAACCATCTCGGTAACAGGCACTGTATCGGAAAACTATCCGCCCGATACTGCGGAAATAGTCTTTGCTATCGAAAATAGCGCAATGACAGTGGCACAGGCAATCCAAATTAATAATATGATATCTGAAAAAGTGATAAGCAGTTTAAAGAAACTAATCAGAGCTGAGCAGGGCGATACAATCAAAACAACCTCATATTCCCTTCAGCCAACTTATGAATATGACCAGATCGCAAGAAAAAATAAGTTCACGGGATACAGGATAATAAACCAAATAACCTTGAAAACAAAACAGATATCCAATGCAGGAAAGTTCATTGACAGGGCCGTAGAGGAAGGCGCAAACAGGGTTGATAATATCATTTTTTCTCTTTCAGATAGCAGGGATTTTTGTAAACCACTGCTGCAGGAGGCAACAGAGCGCGCTAAATCTGAAGCAACTATAGTGGCTCAGTCACTCGACGCAAAGATCGTCGGCATAAAAGATGTTGCATCCTCATGCGGCACCGAAATGCATAGACCCATTTATCAATCAGGAATTGCACTGGATGAAGCAATGACGGCAAAAAGCCAGGTTTCCGTTGAAGCAGGAGCAATCATACTGCTTGGAACTGTCAGGGTAGTGTTCTATCTTGATAGTAAATGAATTATTATAGACTTTTGTAACGTACTGAAAATATTGAACTTTGCAGATAGCAGAATTTGGGTTATATCAGGGTGTTCAGGGATTCTAAATATGATAGAGGCGGGTCAATTACTTCCATTCCGACACTGTTGGTCACTCCATGAGGCGGGGTTTCATAGTGCCATTTTACTTTGCAATCAAGACATTGCCTTTCTCCATTAGGAAATTGAAATATTAATTTAATACCTGTATCAGGGGGAAGTTCAGAAACAGTTTTTGAATATGAGGTTATTATATAAATACCGACCTCAGAAAGGTTCTCTATTGAACATGCAATATGAGCATCCATGAATATAAGCTCAGCCTCCAGGTTGACTATAAACCTTTTTTTCTGCCTCGCATCCATTGTTTATACTACCATATTCAGTATTTGTAAAGAGAGAATTAGTTCTATTAGTTCTATTGGTTTTATTAGTTAACCAATTTAACTAATAGAACCAACCTAACCAATGAAACAGTTTTTTGAGCCATGGCTTGCTCCAAATGAAATTTATGCATAATCATAGTCAGAATTTCTATTTTGCAATAGAAATAATATTATAGTACATGTCCCTCTGGGCAGGATGAAAACCAGGTTTCTTTATGGAATTAATGATATCTGTGACCGAAACACTGTATTTCACTCCGGCGGCAGCGACTACGTTCTCCTCAATCATTGTTGAACCGAAATCATTAGCGCCGAATCTCAAAGCTACCTGCGCCATCTTCAGTCCCTGCGTCACCCATGAAGCCTGAATATTGGGAACATTATCAAGATAGATCCTTGAGAGCGCAAGCACGCGGAGATAATCAACTGCTGTCGCAGGGTGAATGCCCCTTGAGGGGTCAGGTTTAAAACCTGACCCCTCCCTGCCCCTTACCCCTAATTCCGTGTTCCCCGGCTGAAAGCTCCAGGGAATAAATGCCGTAAACCCGCCTGTCTTTTCCTGCAGTCTGCGTACAGCATCAAGGTGTTCCATAATATCTTCAGGTCCTTCAACACTGCCGAACATCATAGTAGCCGTTGTCTTCATTCCAATTAAATGTGCTTCCTCCATCACCTTAAGCCATCTGTCCTTGCCGATCTTTTTGGGGCTTATCATCTCCCTGATCCTGTCTGAAAGGATCTCCGCACCTCCGCCTGGAATGGAATCAAGCCCTGCCTTATTCAGGATTTTAAGTGTCTTTTTTATTGGAAGACCTGCCTTGTCAGCAATATAACAAACCTCCGGCGGTGAGAAACCGTGAACATGAATATTGAATCGCTCTTTAATGGTTTTTAAAAGATCAACGTAATAATCAATATCAAGTTCCGGATGAAGACCGCCCTGAATCAATATCTGCGTCCCGCCGAGAGCTATCGTTTCTTTTATTTTACTGAGAAGCCTTCTCCTGCTCAATACATATGCCTCCGGATCATTTTTGTCCCTATAAAATGCACAGAACCTGCACTTGTTTATGCAGACGTTTGTATAATTTATATTGCGGTCAATGATAAAAGAAACAATGCCTTCCGGATGGAGTCTCTTTCTCAAATTATCAGCCATCTGCCCGAGACCGAGAAGATCGGCAGATCTAAGGAGGGTCAGGGCTTCTTTTTTAGTTAGTCGTTTCATAGCGGTTTTTTCATCCCTTATTATATTCACTTAACGCCTTATTAACAATCCGTCTTGCAATATCATATGCCTCTGCAATTCGAACAATTATATCGTCTCAGAGTCCTTGCTTCTGCCTTTTTGCGCTTTACAAAATTTCCATCAACTTCTTCTTGAGCTTCTCCTGATGCGTGCCTTTCCAGTAAAACTTTCCGCACGTCGGGCATTGCTTGAAACTCTCTGAAGTATGATATACATATTCGGGGACATGGGGTTTTGCCTGTTCTTTGGGTGCATCTTCGAGGAAGGTATTGCAGAGGGAACATCTGCTGTAGGGGCGGGTTTCAAACCCGCCCTTACGCAGTTCAAATGGATTCAGATTAAAAGTTGTAATTATTTTTTCCAGCTGTTCAAATGGATCATTCTCATGCAATAACAGAAAATGTTTTAATCCCCTCATTCTTACAAGTCTTGTATCTCTTGTGATAAGAACCCTGCCTTCTTCACTTGCAATCCTTATAAGCCTGCGATCTTCTATGCGGGGATAATAAAGGGTGTCACAGCCGAGCAGTCTCATCCATCGAGTCAGACGCCCCAGCATTGAATCAACGATGAATTTCATTTTAATCAATCCGCAGATTACACAGACAATGAAGGAAATTTGAGTTAACTATTTCATATTAAAAATAAAGGGGCGACAACGTCGCCCCTTTATTTATCTGTGTTAATGTGTAATCTATGGGCAATATCTTCTATTCTTCCGCACTAGCTTCCACAAACGTCTCTTTATACATGTTTATGCCTGTGCCGGCAGGAATCAGCCTTCCCATAATAATATTCTCTTTCAGCCCTCTCAGATCATCCTGCATTCCGTTGATCGCAGCTTCTGTAAGCACCCTTGTGGTTTCCTGGAAGGATGCAGCAGAGATAAAGCTGTCCGTAGACAGAGACGCCTTGGTAATACCCAACAGAATAGGTTTTCCCTGAGCAGGTTTGCCTTTCTCTTTCGCTACTTTCCTGTTTGCTTCCTCAAAAACAGGCTTATCTACCTGCTCGCCTACAAGGAAATCCGTATCACCTGAGTCCTCAATCCTTATCTTTTTCATCATCTGCCTGACAACAACTTCAATATGCTTGTCATTGATCGAAACCCCCTGAAGCCTGTAGACCTTTTGCACTTCGTCAACAAGATATCTCTGGAGCTCATTGGGGCCGAGTATCTCGAGGATATTGTGCGGATTTATCGAGCCGTCCATCAGCGCCTCTCCGGCCTTTACCCAGTCGCCTTCATGAACGCTTAAATGTTTGCCCTTGGGAATAAAATATTCCCTCGTATCAACTCCGCCCTTAACAACAACGATCCTCTGGCCTTTATGAAAGCCCTTGAACTCTACAACGCCGTCTATCTCGCTCACGATCGCCTGCTCCTTGGGTTTTCTTGCTTCGAAAAGTTCTGCAACCCTCGGGAGACCTCCCGTTATATCTTTTGTCTTTGTGGTCTCTCTTGGTATCTTCGCTATGACGTCGCCCGGATGGACAATCGAAGCTTTATCAACAAGTACATGGGCGCCTGACGGCAATAAATAACGGGCGATGTTATTGGTACCAGGTATCTTTAGCGTAGACTTGCCCTGCTCGTCCTTTATTGAAATCCTCGGTCTCATATGGGCAGGATATTCTATAATCACTTTATGGTGAAGTCCCGTAACTTCGTCAACTTCTTCCTTGACCGATACGCCTTCAGTTATATCGCCCAGCGCAATTCTCCCGCCGACCTCGGTGATGATCGGGATTGAATAAGGATCCCACTCAACGAGAAGTTGTCCCCCGTCCACCTTTTGCCCGTTTTTCACCTTCAGTCTTGCGCCGTAAACTACTGAATATTTTTCTCTTTCCCTTCCCTTTGAGTCAACGATCGTTATGCTGCCGTTGCGGTTCATAACAACCAATGCGCCTTCCCTGTTTTTAACAGTTGCAAGGTCTATAAATTTGACCGTACCGCCGTTTTTTGCCTCAAGGATGGTCTGTTCCACCAGTCTTGTCGCGGTTCCGCCGATATGGAAGGTTCTCATCGTAAGCTGTGTACCCGGCTCTCCTATCGACTGTGCGGCAATGATCCCGACCGCTTCACCCATCTCTACCACTTCACCCCTTCCGAGATCCCGACCATAACATTTCTTACATACGCCTTTACGGGCTTCACAGGTAAGGACCGACCTTATCATTACACGGTCAATTCCCGCCCCTGTTATTTTATGAGCCAGTTCCTCATCAATCTCCTGTGCGTAAGATACGATCTTTTCTTTCGTGACCGGGTCTTTTATATCTTCAGCAGCGCTCCTGCCGTATAGTCTTTCCTCAAGCGGCTCAATAATTTCACCGCCTTCAATCAGACTTGTCAGATATATGCCATTATGTGTGCCGCAGTCATCCTCCATTATTATCACATCCTGTGTAACATCGACAAGTCTTCGGGTAAGGTATCCGGAATTGGCTGTCTTCAGCGCCGTATCTGCAAGACCTTTCCTTGCGCCGTGCGTCGAGATAAAGTATTGGAGAGGCGTCAGTCCCTCTCTGAAATTCGCTGTGATCGGGGTCTCGATAATTTCTCCTGAAGGTTTTGCCATAAGACCTCTCATACCGGCAAGCTGTCTTAACTGTGCAGCAGATCCCCTGGCTCCTGAATCTGCCATCATGAAAATACTGTTGAAAGACCGCCTTTCCTTGAGGTCTTCAGCTAAAAACTTGCTCACATTTTCCCCGCTTTCAATTCCCAATTCCCTCATCATTTCATCAGCAACATTTTCCGTAACCTCAGCCCATATATCTACAACTTTGTTGTACCGCTCACCGTTTGTAATAAGACCGTCAGCATACTGTCTCTGGACATCAAGAACTTCATGTTCAGCCTGTTTTATTAATTCAGGCTTTTTGCTTGGAATGTGCATGTCATCAATACAGATTGAGCTTCCTGATATAGTCGCATACTGGAATCCGAGCTTTTCAACTTTATCAAGAAAGATAACCGTGGCCTTTTTCCCGAGTCTCTTATAACAAAACTCTACAAGCTTGCCAATTTCTTTCTTTGTCATTTCCTTGTTGACCATCTGGTATGGAACTCCCTCCGGCAATATCTCACTGAGAATAATCCGCCCGGCTGTAGTATCAATAAAGGAACCATCCATTCTTACCTGAATATGCGCATGTACATCAATTATTTCCGAGGTATCTTCAGAGATTTCCTTCCCGCTCTTTCTGCCGCTTCTCGCTATCCCTGCGTCATAGACAATCCTGACTTCTTCAGGGCTGGTAAATTTTCTCCCTTCACCTCTGGCCCCTTTCCTCTCTTTTGTAAGGTAATAGATGCCGAGAACCATATCCTGCGTAGGCGTTGCAATCGGTTTGCCGTTTGCAGGATTGAGAATATTATTAACAGACATCATCAGAACCCTGGCCTCAATCTGTGCCTCTATTGAAAGCGGCACATGCACTGCCATCTGGTCCCCGTCGAAGTCTGCATTAAAAGCGGTACATACAAGCGGATGAAGCTTTATGGCTTTCCCTTCCACAAGCACCGGGTCAAAGGCCTGCATGCCCAGACGGTGAAGGGTCGGCGCCCTGTTAAGCAGTACGGGATATTCTCTGATTACCTCATCAAGACAATCCCAGATTATATCCTCGCCCCTTTCAACTAATTTTTTCGCAGCCTTGATCGTAGTAACAACGCCTTTTTCCTCAAGTTTGCTGAATATATAAGGCTTGAACAGCTCAAGCGCCATGATTTTGGGAAGTCCGCACTGGTGGAGTTTGAGCTCCGGTCCTACCACGACAACTGAACGGCCTGAATAATCAACCCTCTTTCCAAGCAGATTCTGTCTGAAACGTCCCTGCTTGCCTTTTATCATATCGCTGAGGGATTTGAGGGGTCTCTTTGTTGTGGCTTTCAGAACCCTGCTCCTCCTGCCGTTGTCAAATAGCGCGTCTACTGACTCCTGCAGCATCCTTTTTTCATTGCGGATAATTACGCTCGGGGCATTGAGTTCCATCAGTCTCTTAAGCCTGTTATTCCTGTTTATTACCCTCCTGTAAAGATCATTGAGGTCCGAAGTGGCGAACCTGCCGCCTTCAAGCGGAACAAGCGGACGAAGGTCCGGAGGAAGAACGGGAATGACGTCCATTATCATCCACTCGGGCTTGTTGCCTGATTTTCTGAAAGCCTCGACAACTCTCAAGCGTTTTGTCAGCTTCCTCTTGATGCCGAGAGAAGTTGTTGCATGCATCTTTGTTCTCAGGCTTTTTGCAAGTTCATCGAGGTTTATGTTCCTGAGAAGCTCTTTTACCGCCTCTGCTCCAATGCCGGCCTTAAACTTGTCGCCGTACTCCTGAACATACTTTCTGTATTCTTCATCGCTTAGAAGGTCATTGTCTTTCAACTTTGTATCGCCGGAGTCAACCACTACATAACTCTCGAAGTAAAGCACTTTTTCGAGATGGCGCATAGTCATATCAAGCAGTGTTCCTATCCTTGATGGTATGCCTTTTAAAAACCATATATGTGCAACCGGTGTTGCAAGTTCTATATGCCCCAGCCTTTCACGTCTTGCCTTGGCCTGAATGACTTCAACTCCGCATTTGTCGCAGACCACCCCTCTGTGTTTCATTCTCTTGTATTTACCGCAAATGCACTCCCAGTCTTTCACAGGTCCAAAAATCTTTGCACAAAAAAGCCCGTCTCTCTCCGGCTTGAATGTACGGTAATTTATGGTCTCCGGCTTTTTGACTTCGCCATAGGACCAAGCCCGTATTTTTTCGGGAGAGGCAAGCTTTATTTTTATGGCCACAAATTCCGTCGGATTTTTTGGCTTTTCAAATATTGAATAAATATCTTCCACTTAAAACCCCCTTTATAGGTTCATTGTAAAGACCCCTCTATGTCTTCCGTAAGGGCGGGTTTGAAACCCGCCCCTACTGAAGGGTCTATCATTCTCTTGCAAGTCTATTACTTCTTCTTTCCTCCGGCAACCGCTTTGCGTTTTTCACTTTTCTCAGCGCCGCCGTTTTTGCCTTTTTCCGGTAATGCCTTCTCCTCCATAAGATCCACATCAAGGGCCAGACTCTGGAGTTCCTTTATTAAAACATGGAACGACTCGGGCACGCCCGGTTCAAGGTTAACATCACCTTTGACAATCGCCTCATATACCCTTGCCCGGCCTGCAACATCATCACTCTTAACAGTAAGAAATTCCTGAAGCGTGTGTGCAGCTCCGTAAGCCTCAAGCGCCCATACCTCCATCTCTCCCAGTCTCTGTCCTCCAAACTGTGCCTTGCCTCCCAATGGCTGTTGAGTAACAAGTGAGTAAGGACCAATGGAACGTGCATGTATTTTATCCTCAACAAGATGATGGAGTTTCATAATATACATATGCCCTACCGTAATAGGTTTCTGCAAAGACAGCCCGGTTTTCCCATCATGCAGAATAACCTGGCCGTTTTCCGGCAGGTTTGCCTCCTTTAAAAGATCCTTGATTTCACGTTCAGTTGCTCCCTCGAAAACAGGCGTTGCAACATAAAGACCAAGTGTATGTGCAGCCCATCCCAGATGGGTCTCAAGCACCTGTCCTACATTCATTCTGGATGGCACTCCAAGTGGATTGAGAATTAAATCAATAGGGGTCCCGTCGGGAAGGTAAGGCATGTCTTCCTCAGGAACCACAATAGAAATAACACCCTTGTTCCCGTGCCTTCCAGCCATCTTGTCTCCAACCTGTATCTTCCTTTTCATCGCAATATAAACCTTTACAATCTTAAGAACTCCAGGCGGTAATTCATCTCCCTTTTTAAACTGCTCTATTTTTTTCTCATATTCGCTCTCAAGTCCCTTTAACTGTCCTGCATTTTCTTCATCAATGTTTTTGAGCTGTTCCCTTTTCTCAGGATCAGATAGTTTTACTTTACGCAAATGTTTGTCAGGTATTGCGTCAAGGATTTTGTCCGTAAGTCTTTTGCCGCTTTCGCATAAGACCTCTTTAACGCCGGAGACCTTTACCTCCTCTGCCACTTTTTCATTAAGCATCAACCCTCTCATTTTTTTATAACTGTTCTCTTTGAGGATTCTAACCTCATCTTCAAGATTACGCTGAATATGGGCTATCTTTTCTTCGTCGATGCTCTTGGTACGTTTGTCTTTTGCAGAGCCTTTTCTCGTAAATATCTTAACGTTAAGGACCGTCCCCGCTATTCCGGGCGGGACATAGAGACAATTTTCCCTGACCTCTTCAGCCTTTTCTCCAAAAATGGCCCTTAACAATTTTTCCTCTGGTGTTAACTGTGTTTCGCTCTTAGGTGTAACCTTTCCGACAAGAATATCTCCGGGTTTTACCTGTGCCCCTATTCTGATTATCCCGCTTTCATCAAGATCTTTCAGCGCTTCTTCCCCGATATTGGGTATGTCTCTTGTTACATCCTCAGGTCCCAGTTTGGTTTCTCTTGCCTCAATCATAAATTCCTCAATATGTATTGAGGTAAAAGTATCTTCCTTTACAAGCCTCTCGCTTATAATAATAGCGTCTTCAAAGTTATACCCATACCATGGCATAAAGGCTACCAGCACATTTTTCCCGAGGGCAAGCTCTCCCCTTTCAGTTGCGGGGCCGTCAGCTATTACCTGATTTTTCTTGACTCGCTGCCCGGTCCTGACGATAGGTTTCTGATTTATGCATGTGGCCTGATTGGACCTGCAAAACTTGATCAGATTATATACATCGGCGCCGCCGCTGTCACATCTTACTATAATCCTTGAGGCATCGACAGTTTCTACTACGCCGGGGTTCTTCGCAGTAGCAATAACGCCTGAGTCTCTGGCTGCTACCCCTTCAACCCCTGTGCCCACCCTTGGGGCATCCGTCTGGAGCAGGGGAACCGCCTGTCTCTGCATGTTGGAACCCATAAGGGCCCTGTTTGCGTCATCATTCTCAAGAAAAGGTATCAATGAGGCAGACACACTGACTATCTGTTTTGGAGAAACATCCATATATTCAACCTCATCTGTTGTAACCAGATTGAAATCTCCCCCAGCCCTCGCTGACACCGTTGGCCCTATAAGGTTGCCTTTTGCATCCATTGGTGAAGTTGCCTGGGCAATTACATGTTTCTCCCCATCAATCGCGGAAAGATATTCGACCTCATCCGTTGCCTTGCCATGTTTTACTTTCCTGTATGGAGAAACAATAAAGCCATAATCATTTACCCTCGCATAAGATGCAAGGGATGTAATAAGTCCGATATTTGGTCCTTCAGGCGTCTCTACAGGACAGATACGGCCGTAATGAGTCGGATGCACATCTCTCACTTCAAAGCCGGCCCTTTCTCTTGTCAGACCTCCCGGGCCAAGGGCGCTTAATCTCCTCTTGTGGGTTATCTCGGATAAAGGATTTGTCTGATCCATGAACTGACTGAGCTGACTTGAACCAAAAAATTCCTTTATAACTGCAATAACAGGTTTTGCGTTTATAATGTCGTGCGGCATAGCTGCCTCAAGCTCAGTGAGGGTCATTTTCTCCTTTATCGCACGCTCCATCCTTACAAGGCCTATCCTGAACTGGTTCTCTAGCAGTTCCCCGATCGCCCTTACCCTCCTGTTGCCGAGATGGTCAATATCGTCAACCTCTCCCTTGCCTGCCCTTAGATTAAAGAGGTGGCGAAGTATTTCTATTATGTCCTTTTCTGTCAATACCCTGTTTTCCAGAGGTATATCAAGCTCAAGCCGCTTATTAAGTTTGAGTCTTCCCACTTCTGAAAGGTCATATCTCTTCGGATCAAAGAACAATCCTTCAAAAAGCGCCTTTGCGTCATTGATTGAAGGCGGCTCACCCGGCCTGAGTTTTTTATAGATCTCAATCAACGCCTCGTTGGTGGTATTTACTTTATCAAGCAGCAGTGTATCCCTGAGGGACGGCAGATACCGTATGCCGTCAATGTACAGTAGGGAGAGAGTGGGGATCTTTAAAGACATGATTTTTTCAATAATATTTTCTTTAATCTCTTCGTTGTTTTCTAATATTACCTCGCCTGTTTCAGGGTCAATGATGTCAGTCAGTGTTACCCTGCCCATAAGCTCCTCTTTAAGGATAGGGATATCTTTTATATTTGCCGCTTCTATCTTTTTAATGGCGGACTTTGTTATTCTGCCGCCTTCTTTGACAATTATTTCCTGTGTTTTAGGGTCGCATATGTTTTTAAAGGCTTTTAATCCCGCGAGCACATCACTTACCTGGCGGGTAGCCACTCCATTTTTTATTTTTATTTCCTCAATCGGATAATATGTTCTCAATATCTGTTCTTCTGTATGACCAAGAGCCTTAAGGATAATTGTGGCATGGAGTTTTTTCCTTCGATCAATACGGACAAAAAGGGTATCCTTTGTATCAAATTCAAAATCAAACCAGGACCCTCTTGCGGGTATTATCCTCGCGGAAAACAGCACCTTGCTGCCTATGGGCGTTTTGCCTTTGTCATGGCTGAAAAATATACCCGGGGAACGGTGGAGCTGACTGACAACAACTCTTTCAACACCGTTAATTACGAATGTGCCTGTATCTGTCATTAAAGGGAGCTCTCCAAGATAAACCTCCTGCTCTCTCGATTCTTTCAGTCTTTTTTGCCCTGACTCTCCCTTTTCCCATAAATTCAGCTTTACCCTTATCTTTAGGGGAGCGGCATAATTGATGCCTTTATCGAGACTCTCCCTGATATCGTATTTAGGATTGCCAACTATGTACTCTATAAATTCAATAGAAGCGGTTTCATTGTAATCAGTAATGGGAAATACACTGTTGAATGCTGCCTGCAATCCATAATCATCTCTTTTCTCAGAAGAGATCTTCCCCTGAAGGAAGCGTTCAAATGAACGCTTTTGAATTTCGATGAGATTCGGAATTGCGAGTATCTCGGGTATTTTCCCGAAGTTTTTTCTTACCCTTAAAGCCTCTGCCATATTTCTCCTTTACAAAAGGTTCGAGGGGAAGGGGTTCGAGGGTTCAAGTGAAGATTTTTCTTATTTGTCACTTGACCCCTTGAATCCTTGACCCCTTGAATCCTTATTTATTTATTTCAATTCTACTGTTGCGCCCTGTTCTTCAAGCTTTGCCTTGATGGCGTCCGCTTCTTCCTTAGAGATTCCGGTCTTCACGGGTTTTGGCGCACCGTCAACAAGTTCTTTAGCCTCTTTAAGCCCAAGACTTGTAAGCTCTCTTACTACTTTAATAACCTGGATCTTTTTGTCGCCGACAGCAGACAGGATAACATCAAAACTCGTTTTCTCTTCTTCTACAGCAGCTGCAGGAGCACCTGCTACAGCAGCGACTGCGACCGGCGCCGCTGCTGATACTCCGTATCGCGTTTCAAAATCTTTAATAAATTCTGACATCTCCAGAATTGTCATCTTGTCAATAAATTCAAAAACCTGATCTTTTGTTGCAGACATTGTTCCTCCTAATTTATTTTCCTTATTTTTCTTTATTTTCTTTTTCGTCATTCCTGCGAAAGCAGGAATGACTGAAAATCCTTACTCTTCCCGTTTCTGTTGTAAAGCCTGCATCGCATATATAAACTGCGAGAGCGTTGCGTTCAATAATCTCGCCAATTTTCCTGCCGGCGCCTGCATTACTCCGGCCAACATAGACAACAGGACCTTTCTCGGCGGCAACGCTGAGATAGTCTTCAATGCGTCGAGATTACAAGCACTGCCTTCAATAACACCGCCCTTAATTTGAAGTTTCTCGTTTGCTTTGCTGTATTCGAGAACCTTCTTTACAAGAAGCACAGGATCATCATAACCAATGGCTATTCCAACAGGTCCTGAAAAATTCTCCCTGGCAATGCTTACAGGCGTGCCTTCTGCAGCAATTTTGGCAAGCGTATTTTTGACGACTTTATATTCCAGTGCGGCAGATCTCAGGTTATTTCTCAAACCCGTGATCTCTTCAACATTGAGACCCCTGTAATCAGTAAAAACAACTCCCTTTGCCTTTTGAAATTTAGTCTGGAGTTCTGAAACCACCTTTGTTTTCTCTTCCTTGTTCAGCTTTCTCACCCCCTTTTTTATATCAAAAACCCCGGAGGCCAAAAGTTTTAAGAGTTATGAGCCTGGAATTATGAGTTTAAGAAACTTTCTCTTTCTTTTAACTCTTGTCTCCTTAACTCCGAAACCTTTTTACTTCTATTCCGGTCTCTGCAGGCTAAAAACATTTTCAATTATTCTGTCCCAAATTGCCTGAAACAGTACCTGCGGTCTCTGACCTATTTTTGAAAAATTTTCGTAGGGGCGGGTTTAAAACCCGCCCCTACATCAACAAACTAACAATATTTACATGGTCGCCACATTGGCAACATTTATCGGTATTCCAACTCCCATAGTAGATGAAATTGACATCTTTCTAAGATATTTACCTTTACTTGTTGACGGCTTTGCTTTTTCAATGGCTCGTATTACCGTCTTCGCGTTTTCTATAAGTTTTATACTGTCAAAAGAGACTTTTCCTATTGATACATGTACAAGCCCGGCTTTTTCGGTCTTATAATCAGCCTTACCGGCGGTTATATCTTTTACGGCCTTGCCTATATCAAAAGTCACTGTTCCCGACTTAGGATTTGGCATAAGCCCCCTTGGGCCGAGCACTTTTCCAAGCTTGCCGACCAGTCCCATAATGTCCGGCGTAGCAACTACCTTGTCAAATTCAAGCCATCCACCGTTTATTTTCTCTACGAGATCCTCAGCTCCCACATAATCAGCTCCCGCATTCTTTGCTTCCATGGCCTTTTCTCCCTTAACAAAGGCGAGCACCCTTACTTTCTTGCCGAGACCATGAGGCAGCACTACGCTTCCTCTCACCATTTGGTCTGACTTTTTGGGATCTACGCCAAGGTTCATGGCCAGATCCACTGTTTCATCAAACTTTGTATGAGCAAGCTGTTTAACGAGATCGACCGCCTCTTTTAAATCATATTGTTTAGTCTTATCTATTTTCTCTTTAGCGTTAATATGTTTATTTTTCATTTCAACCTCCATTAAAATCAATTTTTCGAGACATGTTACGAGTTACTCTACTATGTCAACACCCATACTTCTTGCCGTTCCTTTAATAGTATTAATTGCTTTCTCAACGTCATTTGCATTTAAATCAGGCAGCTTTATTTTTGCAATTTCTCTGACCTGATCCATACTCAACTTCCCAACCTTATCTTTATTGGGCGTGTTGGAGCCTTTAATAATACCCGCCGCTTTCTTGATCAATTCAGATGCAGGGGGGGTCTTCAGTATAAATGTAAAAGACCGGTCCTTATAAACCGTAAGAACTACCGGTATGATCGTGTCGCCCATAGCTTGCGTCTGAGCATTAAATGCTTTGCAGAAATCCATTATATTAATGCCGTGAGGACCCAATGCCGGGCCTATCGGCGGAGCTGGATTTGCCTTTCCTGATGTGATCTGAAGTTTTACCACTGCTGTTACTTCCTTTTTAGCCATCTAACCCTCCAATTTTTCAAATCTCAAATTTAAAATTTGAAATTTCAAATTATGTCTTCTCGACCTGTAAATAATTCGCCTCTACGGGAGTTTGTCTGCCGAATATCGTTACCATTACTCTCAGTTTGTTATGAAGATTATCCACCTCATCAACAAAACCGTTAAAATTGGCAAAAGCGCCATCAAGAATTCTAACTGAATCCCCTCTTTCAAACTGTGTTTTGACCTGGGTTGCCGGGCCTTTTTCAATTTGCTGAAGAATAATGTCTATTTCTTCCGAATGTAAGGGAGTGGGCCTTTCCCCTCCGACAAATCCGGTGACCCGCGGGGTGCCGCTGACGAGATGCCACGTCTCATCATCTAACTCCATCTCAATAAGTATATATCCGGGATAAAACTTCTTTTCTGTTTCTTTTTTCTTTCCTGCTTTTAATTCAATGACCTTTTCTGCCGGGATCAGGACTTGTGCAATTTTTTCCGCCAACCCTCTTCTCTGGGCATTATCGTTAATACTTGCCTTAACTTTTTCTTCAAACCCCGAATAAGTATGCACTACGTACCATTGTTTTGCCATAATTTCTCCTACTTTACCACTATGCTGATCAGCTTAGAAAGCAGTAAATCAATAAATCCCAAGAATATCGCTACAATTAAAACCATCACAACCACTACTTTGGTAGAGCCGATTACTTCTTCTTTTGAAGGGAACACCACTTTCTTCAATTCTGTCTTTACTTCAGTGAAAAAGTTCTTTATTCTTTCTAACATGGTTACTTCCTTAATTTAGTATCACCCCTTTTAATATATCTGAGGGGGGTATACAGTTTTATATTTTTACGCCTTCTTTTCTCCTAACCCCAAACTGGGCAAAAGTGGCAGGCCAGGAGGGATTCGAACCCCCAACCCTCGGATTTGGAGTCCGACGCTCTAGCCGTTAGAGCTACTGGCCTACGCCTTTGTCTCTTTATGCTCAACATGCTTTCTGCAATGTTTGCAATACTTTTTAAGAGCAAGCTTTTCTGTCTTATTCTTCTTGTTCTTTGTGGTCGAATAGTTCTTATTCTTACAGCTCGTACATTGTAAAAGTATTATGTCTTGCATTTATAGTCGCTCTCCTTTTTCATCTTGCCTGTATATCCAGACTTATTCCTATTTTTTATGTAGGGGCGGGTTTAAAACCCGCCCCTACAATTATTACTCAACAACCTCCGTAACAACTCCGGCTCCTACGGTCCTGCCGCCTTCCCTTACTGCAAACCTCAGTTCCTTCTCCATCGCTATCGGCGTTATCAACTCCACTTCCATCGTTACATTGTCTCCGGGCATCACCATCTCCACCCCGGTCGGCAGCTTTGACACT
>JAGVGM010000369.1 GCA_020057065.1 Thermodesulfovibrionia bacterium | reverse complement strand
TCAAATCCCCCCTGCCCCCCTTTTCTAAAGGGGGGGACAACTTTAAGTATATCCTGATTCATAAGATTTAACCCACACTTTTCCACGATGAGCCAAACATGTAAAGATATAAAGAGAGGGGGGTGATTTTTTACTTGCACAAGCAATGGAAAAGTGCTATATAATTAATGAACATTTAATAATGAGTTGTTAACAATGAAGGAGGTTCCTTAATTCTTAATTACTCATTGATAATTTCTAATCAATTTTAAAGGAGGTCATCATGAAAACATTCATTTCATTAATGATGGTGATGGCGCTGCTGGTGTTGGCAGCCGGGTGTACGCCATATCATGCTCAGGGTGCTGGAACAGGCGCAGTTGTAGGTGGTGCGATAGGAGCGCTTCTTAACAATCACAACCCGTGGCAGGGCGGCGTCTGGGGGGCAGTGCTGGGTGCAATTGCAGGGGCAACACTTACTGATATCTCTATGCAGGCCTCACAGGAAGCAGCACAGCATAACAAACCTGTTGAATACAGGACAACGGATGGCCGCGGTATTTATCAGGCATACCCGTTGGATTATAATGAGCAGACAAAATGTCACAAAGTCCAGGAAAGGGTATGGGAAGACGGGAGGCTTATAAAGGACCAGTTAAAGGAAGTTTGTGAAGGGCAAAAGACGGAGAAAAGATATTAACTGCTAAAAAAATAAAAAATAGCAGAGCATTAATTAAAGGGCTGTAGAGTTGCAGCCCTTTTTGTTTTTCAGGGGTTATGATAATATTAGAAGTTTTCAAATAAACATTTAAAAGTATTTTAGGACGCTGATTTTCAGGATTTACACAAATTTTTTGTTTAATAACAAAACAAAATCCTGTCTTTTCTGCGTAAATCTGCGTCCAATTATTTTCATATGGAAGAACGGCTTCAGAAAATATTGGCAAAATGCGGTATCGCCTCGCGTAGGCAGGCTGAGGAGATGATATTTGAAGGATTGGTAACGGTTAACGGAACGCTTGCGGTGCTTGGGATGAAGGCGGACCTTGACAGAGACCATATAAAAGTAAGGGGCAAGCTTATACATACTGTCGAATCAAAGGTTTATCTGATTCTTAATAAACCTGAGAAATGTCTTACAACAATGTCAGATTCCGAAGGGAGGCTGACGGTTAAAAATTTAATCAAAGGGGTGAAGGCAAAGGTATTTCCCGTTGGCAGGCTTGATTATAATTCAGAAGGGCTTCTAATTTTAACGAATGACGGTGATATGGCCAATGCGATACTTCATCCGAGCAAAAAAATACCCAAGACATATCTTGTGAAGGCCGACGGCTTTCTTGAAAGCAAGGATGTTGAAAAACTCGAAAAAGGCATTAAACTTGACGACGGCATGACCGCGCCTGCAAAGGTAAAGCAGTTAAAATATACAAAGGCAAATTCATGGCTTGAAATAACAATTCACGAAGGCAGAAAAAGGCAGGTCAGGAGGATGATGGAAAGGTTGGGGCATTCAGTCATCAAACTCAAAAGGATCAGGATTAACGGTATCTCGCTCGGCAGGCTGGAGTCAGGGGCTTTTCGGTATATGACGCCTGAGGAGATTAAAAGACTGAAAAAAGAAGTAAATAGTAAGGAGTAAGCAGTAAGGGGTAAGGAGTAAGGGAAAAAAGCAGAGTCATTCCCGCGAAGGCGGGAATCCAGAAAAATATGTAGGGGCAATTCATGAATTGCCCTACGGAATTTATTACAGGCGGATAAAAATAAATATGCTGCGTGACAAATATTGCGCTGAGGTATCAGAAAAGGACATTGGTCAGGATTTAACCATTGCCGGCTGGGCCAACAAATGGCGGGACCACGGCGGCGTTATCTTCATTGACCTCCGGGACAGGAGCGGCATTGTGCAGGTGATATTTAATCCTGAAAACAATCAGGAGATACATAAAATTGCGCACAAGATAAGAAGTGAGTACGTTCTTCAAATAAAAGGCGAGGTCAGAAAAAGACCTGCCGGCACCGAAAACCTTTCAATTCCCTCAGGACAGGTTGAGATCATTGCAAAGGAACTCAGAATACTCAACGACTGCAAACCGCTTCCCTTTATGGTCGAAGACGACACGGATGCATCTGAATCCCTTCGCTACAAACACAGATATCTCGACCTCAGAAGGCCGGTCATACAGAGGAATCTCATAATAAGACACAAAGCCACAAAGAGCATACGGGAATTTCTGGATTCACAGGGATTTCTCGAAATAGAGACGCCTGTGCTGACAAAGAGCACGCCCGAGGGCGCGCGTGACTATCTTGTGCCGAGCAGGACGAATCCCGGGCATTTCTTTGCTTTGCCGCAGTCGCCCCAGATATTCAAGCAGATACTTATGGTGTCAGGGCTTGACAAGTATTATCAGATCGTCAGGTGTTTTCGTGATGAGGACTTGAGAGCGGACAGGCAGCCCGAATTTACACAGGTTGATATGGAGATGTCTTTCATTAACAGGGAAGATATTATCACGGTAATTGAGGGGATGATAAAAAAGGTATTTATAGAAACAGTCGGGGTGGAATTACAGACGCCTTTTCAAATGTTAACTTATCATGAAGCAATGGAGAGATTCGGCTGCGACAAACCCGATCTGAGATTTTCCCTTGAACTTAAGAACGTCAGTGATATTGTAAAAGACACCTCCTTTAAAGTATTTTTTGACACCCTTTCAAAAGGCGGAATTGTTAAAGGCATTAACGCAAAAGGCCTTGCCGGATATTCGAGAAAGGAACTCGAGGACCTGACAAAGGAGGTCCAGGGGTACGGCGCAAAGGGGCTTGCATGGATAAAGGTCAAGAACGGCTTTGAATCTCCTATAGCAAAGTTCTTCCCCGAACAATCATTAAAATCAATTGCAGAAAGACTTCAGGCAGAGGAAGGAGACCTCCTGCTTTTTGTTGCAGACAGAGAGAAGGTTGCCAATGATTGCCTGTCACGTTTGCGTAATGAGCTTGGCAAGAGACTCGGCCTTATAAAGGAAGGGGCGTATGCTTTTGTATGGGTAACGGACTTCCCCCTCTTTGAATGGAACGAAGATGAAAAAAGATTTGAGGCAATGCACCACCCCTTCACAAGCCCGAGGGAAGAGGATATGGAGAAGTTTCTTTCAGTAGATCCCGTAGGGGCGATTCATGAATCGCCCCTACAATATCTCAGGGCTCAGGCTTACGACATAGTCTTAAACGGCTGCGAGATCGGCGGCGGCAGCATCCGTATTTATAAAAAAGAAGTGCAGGACCGCATGTTCCAGCTGTTAAATATCACAAAAGAAGATGCAAATACCAAGTTCGGCTTTCTGCTTGAGGCATTGGAATACGGGGCTCCTCCCCACGGAGGAATTGCCCTTGGACTTGACAGGCTTGTCATGATAATTTCAGGCGCTCAATCAATAAGAGACGTTATTGCATTCCCAAAGACCCAGAAAGCCATCTGCCCCCTCAGCAACGCCCCTTCCACAGTCGATCCAAAGCAGTTGAAAGAGCTGAGCATTAAGCTGGATATAGTGGAGTAATACGTTTATCTCATCAGGAAGAAAAGATAATGGTTTTTAAAGAACAATTAAGAAACTGAAAGAGTTAAATAGTCTATGGTATACTTTGTTTATGGGTGTTGGGGACAAGAGAAAATTAAATGAAAGAAAATTTTCTGGTACAGAGGATTTACCTGGCGGCGGAAGAAGATATTGGCTCGAAGTTCAGGGAAAGCATGGCTGGAAGGCGCGATATTTTAAAGAAGTAGATGCAAATGAAGACACGGTAAATTTTTATCAGGAAATTTATGATGACCAGGATAATTTGGTGGAAGTTCATGAAAAGTTCCCGATTGACAAAGGTCACAGAAAAACAAAGGAGGGACAAAAATGATTGTAACGAAGAAGATGCTTGCAGATATGCTCACAAAATACATAAACCGTGAGACAGACTTGCAGCATCTCGTTGACTGGGCAGAGAATATGGTAAGAGATTCTGATTTTGAAGCAGGCAGTTTTGAACTGATAAGGGATATACTCGCACATCTGGGACTGGCGGATGTCCGCGAATTCGGACTTACATGGGATAACTGTTATGACTACCTGCACAGGCTTGGATATAACATTAAGGTCGAATTGGTAGAAACATAACCCCCCCCATTTCCCCGTGCATTTCACATCATATGACACCTTATTAGGGAAGAACAAGGGGTCAGCCCTTGAAAAAATAATTTAGAAGTGGAACGGCAGGATGAGGACTTGATTCAAGGCAGCAGTGTTGTTTAATCTATTCTATCATTTGAACGTCGAGGGGACACGATGGCAAGACCGTTACGGATAGAATATGCAGGGGCAGTGTATCATATCACTGCAAGGGGCAACGAGCGGAAGAAAATATATTTGTCAAAATGTGATTACGAGAAATTTATTCAAAATCTGGCTGACGCTAAGAAAAAGTACAACATTGTGTTGCATTGTTATGTATTGATGGGTAATCATTACCATTTGATCATGGAAACTCCAGAGGCTAATCTCAGCAAAGCGATGCATTATATCAACGGATACTACACAACGTATTTCAATATAAAAAGAAATATGAAGATGAAACGTAAGGTCACAGAAATTGAGAAAAATTGTATAATTTCAAGGGCTGACCCCGTTCGCTGTTTGGTCAAAGCAAGGGCGATTCGGGAATCATCCTTACGGGTCAAATTCACTCGTGTATAGTCGTGCTCATTCGTAGCAATCTGCCGAATTTAGGATAAAACTAATATTTGCGTGAATTGGCAAATTTATAAAACTTAGAATATTATAAAAATTTTTAATTAGACATCAATAATATCAAAGTTCTATTTTGATTAATACAATTAATACATAAGTGGCAAGATAGCTTTTAAAAAAGTCATAATATTCATTTTTATCCTAAAGATATTTAGTAAATTGCATTCTTAAATTGTAGAAAGATATTTTTCTATAAAGGAGGGGATATTAAATGGAATCGTTTGTTTTCTCTCTTCATAACTTGATCATAGATCAAGCTCTCTGATTACCGATTAAATAATCTTAAATCAAAATTTGTAAAAGGAGGATTTACAATGGTGAAGAAAGTTTTTTATCTTTTGGTAGTGAGTGTTTTGTTGTGTAGTTATTTTTCATTTGCATGGGGCGTATGTGTTGATATGGGGGGAATGCAGTCAGGAGAGACAAAAACTAACTATTTAAATTCTCCTAATACACATTGCTATACTTTTAGCGGCAATGCAGGAAACCATGTGGTTATCACAACCGGCATGATTAATGGATTTGTAGCGCCGGAGATTTACCTTTATTATGGAGTTGCTCTTGAAGCTTCCAATCCAGGCGGCTCATATGGCCACACTCTGGATCAACAGCTTTTGCAGTCAGGCCTCTATACGATTGTAATTAGCGATAATGGCTTAAGCAGT
>JAGVGM010000132.1 GCA_020057065.1 Thermodesulfovibrionia bacterium | reverse complement strand
TAGCATCTCTGTCCGTCTCATCCGTCACCTCCATCGGTGACTATAACAAACCGGACAGATTGTGTGCTATAAACCGGACATATCACGTGTTACTGACATGTAAAAAAGCCTAGATTCTTTCTGAAAATTGAGATATAAGAAAGTGTATGGTTAAATGATGACAACGAGTTTATAAACCCTAATCACAAAGGGGCAATCACGAGGGCGTCTTTCTCTACTTTTTAATTATAGGAGCGAAGAGGGAGGACGCCTTTTTTTGTTTAAGACTGGCCTATTCGGTTAAAGAAAACAACGTAGAAATGGAGGGTTGAATTATGAAACCCTCCATTTGATAAACTCCAAAAAGTTACCGAATTATTGAGCTAGTACATCTGTCCCCTTTTCTCTTATTATTGAATTTCAATTTCCGAAGACGGAGTAAATTATGCCGGCGATTGCATCTCTCGAAGATTTGAAAGCTGCCCAGAAAGATCTTCTGGAAGCGAAGGACTTGAATGAGTTAAAGGCGGTATTTAAGAAATGGCGCAGGATAGGTTGGAAGAATGTCTGCAAGTTGTGGTTACAGGAACGCACCCCAGAACAATTGAAAGGTGAGGGTGGATGAGATTTCCGAAAAGCAAGAATAAGTGAAGAAATTGAGCAACGTCCCCCGGACTTTTGGAAGTTGAAGCAATAGCGATGCAGGTGGCTATGGAGTATGAGAAAGAAAAAGGTCGTCAGGTTCATGACGTTCATGAGAAAAACTTTGGGTATGATTTGACGAGCTTGGACGTAAGTTCGGGTGAGCTTCGGCCCATTGAGGTTAAAGGAATCGGTGAATCAGCTGGAAATGTTCTACTTACGCTGAATGAAAAAAGAGTCGCTGAAGATCGTCGAGACTGCTACTGGCTTTATGTCGTCACGGACTGCAAAGCCGATCCAAAGCTTCAAAATCCGATTAAAGACCCAGCCCGCCTCGAATGGCATGAAGTTAAGAAAGTGGATCACTATTATTTGTCGATAAATGCCGTAATGCAACCTATGCAGGTGCGGGAGGGAGGAATCCCTTACGGAGACCGAGAGAAATGATAACTTTTCGTCAGTTTGCCTCTAAACCAGAATCCATCCCAGCGGCAACTTCCTGGTATCTAGCAGATCTGGGTGAGGCGCGTGGAAAACAGGACCTCTTCACAAAACAGTCCCCGCAAAAGCTAAAGGTCTTGCGTGAGAATGCAATGATTGAAAGTGCGGTTTCCTCGAACAGAATTGAAGGAGTTACTGTCGATCAGGCGCGTATTAGAACCATCGTTTTTGGCAAGTCAATTCTGCGTGACCGGGATGAAGAGGAAGTGCGAGGTTACCGGGATGCACTTAAACTCATCCACGAACAAGGTAAAAATCTCTCTGTGTCAGAGGAAACTATTCTGAATCTCCATCGGTTGTGTCGTGGGGAGATCTGGGATGCAGGTCGATATAAAGAGAAAGATGGCGATATCATCGAGAAGTATGCAGATGGTCGAGAAAGGGTGAGATTTAAGACTGTTCCAGCAGCTAAAACTCAAGCCTCCTCAAAAGAATTGATAGAAAGGTGGAACCGATGCCTTCTCGAAAAGTGGGTTCATCCGCTTATCGCCTTGGCGGCCTTTAACCTTGACTTCTTATGTATCCATCCATTTCGGGATGGGAATGGAAGGGTTTCACGTTTATTGCTGCTCCTCCAGTGTTACCATCTCGGATACGAAGTGGGACGATATATCAGTCTTGAGCGCCTCATCGAACAGAATAAAGAGCGGTACTACGAAACATTAGAACAAAGTTCTGAAGGTTGGCACGAAGGCAAGCATGATCCCTGGCATTATCTGAACTTTGTTCTTTACACACTCAAAACCGCTTACCGGGAATTTGAGGAGCGGGTGGGACAGATCACTTCTCCCAAAGGTGCTAAAGCAGAGATGGTACTGAATGCTATCCGAGCTCAACGGGGAGAATTTCGTTTGGTTGATATCGAACGAGCCTGTCCTGGGGTAGGACGAGAGTGGATTCGAGTTTTGTTGGCCGACTTAAAGAAGTCGGGTGAGGTTAAGTGCAGAGGTAAAGGGCCTGCTGCGAGATGGGTCTATAAAGGGAGAAAGGGTAGTACCCTCAAGTAAGGGTATTAGTAAGGGTATGATTCTAAAAAAGGTGATAATAAGGGCCTGAAACGTGGTAATAACAAAATGGAGATAGGCAATAGCCAATGAATTAGGTAGTGATTTACCCACTTTAGCAAAGGGGGAGGGATTTAAGGACGGGAAAAGACAGGGTAATGTTGCAATGGCCCTTCTTTTGAAATCAATTAAAGATCCAGCCCGCCTCTAATGGCACGAAGTTAAGAAAGTGGATCATTACTATCTGTCGATAGATGCTGTGACGCAGCCGATGCAGGTGCATGAAGACCTTATCCCTTATGAAGCAAAACCGAGACCTCGAGGAGGAGACAAATGATCAAGCGAAGGACTTGAATGAGTTAAAGGTGGTATTTAAGAAATGGCGCAGGATAGGTTGGAAGAAAATGCAACCTCTCTGGACGTTATGTATACGACGATCTCATACTACCGAGAGGTCAAGAGACTCCCGAAAACCACTCTTTAATCATAGTAAGGGGTTTTTTTACAGGCTCGTTATACAGGCAAAATAAATTAATCAGCTACAAAAGATATAGACATAAGGTATTCAGGAAATAAATAAAGGATTGAATTTGAAACTGACTGAACAGGATAAGAAAAAAATTATCGAATTGATCGAAGCAGGAAAGACACTTCCGGCTGTTTATAAATCAAAGCTCTTTGACCGTGATGATAATGAGTTTATAAACCCTAATCACAAAGGGCAATTATGTGGGCGTCTTTCTCTACTTTTTAATTATAGGATCAAAGAGGGAGGTCGCCTTTTTTGTTTAAGACTGGTATATTATTTATAATCGCCCCTTTGGTAATATTGCCAGTAATTATCTTCTAATTAGTTCATCCTGAAAAATGCGGCATGAAACCCGCGTAAACATTGATAGTGTTCTTTGAAAGCTGAAGAAAGTTGTTGATTTTAGTTGTTTTTATC
>JAGVGM010000156.1 GCA_020057065.1 Thermodesulfovibrionia bacterium | reverse complement strand
GGATATTTATGACCTCGGTGAGCACCTCTTGCTTGTTGTAACAGACAGGGTATCTGCCTTTGATGTTGTATTACCTAACGGCATCCCCGGAAAAGGAAAGGTGCTAACAGCTATATCCCTGTTCTGGTTCAAGATGATGGAGGACATCGTCAGAAACCACATTATAGCAATCGATGTGAAGGACTTCCCTCAGAAACTTCACAAATATAAAGATATGCTTCAGGGAAGGAGTCTTCTTGTAAAAAAGGCAAAGGTCGTCCCTGTAGAGTGCATAGTACGCGGTTATCTTTCAGGGAGCGGGTGGAAGTCTTATCAGAAAGACAACACTGTATGCGGGATAGAATTGCCTTCAGGAATGCCTGAATCTTCAAAGATCGAGCAGCCTATTTTCACTCCAAGCACAAAGGCAGAAACAGGGCATGATATCAATATATCCTTCGATGAAGTAAAAGAGATAATAAGCGAACGTACTGCAATGAAACTGAAAGACCTTACCTTGAAAATATATGAGAGGGCCAGGGATCATGCAGAAAAAAAGGGGATCATCATCGCCGACACAAAGATGGAGTTCGGGATCTTTAATGATGAGATAATCATAATCGATGAACTCCTCACTCCGGATTCATCACGTTTCTGGGGCATAAAGGATTATGCGCCGGGCAGAAGCCAGGACAGCTTTGACAAACAGATCGTAAGGGACTATCTGCTTACGCTTGACTGGGACCAGACCCCTCCGGGACCGGAGCTCCCCGATGATATCGTGAAGAAGACCTCTGCAAGGTATCATGAGATATTGAGGATACTGACAGGCTGAAAAGTCCTGATTTGCGTAAGCCGTAATGCGTATCATTATTACTCACGAATCTAAGATAATCTTAGATTTCTCAGGTTGATCAAAATACCTGTGAATCCTCTGATCTTTCATTTAAGAAATGATAAGTATAACTAACCATAATGGTGATTTTGGAAACTTATGTTTGATGCAAGATTTCAATAGGTAATCGTTAATTCCAATAAACGGAAATGAGAAATTATGAAAACATTAGTCCGGCATGAAATGAAGATTTTGGTATATCAATTTCATCCGTCAATTGTAAATGCTGTTTACAAACCTATCTTCGATGACTTCTTTTTGTAATAAATAGATACCATCTCTTATCTGATTTCATAGATTACAATCGTTAATCATTGGCAGTAATAAACACCAGCGGTATGCAGAATATTGTTGATATCAAACAATGATAAAGATATTATGCGAAGAATCCGATATTAAATAATGTATGGTGTTTTATCCTCTTTGCCTCAGGCATTAGTAGAAAACACTATACATTAGCCAAGGGAGGTAGAATGAAAAAGTGCCGATCAAACCGTAGTATGATACAAATAGTCATAGCTTTCTGTTTTTTTATAGCTTTTACTGACAAAGTTCTTCCCCAAATAATTGCAAGTTCTAACAGCGGTAAGTCCCAAATTAATTCTGTAAACCCAACAGATGGTTTATCACAAAAGGGAAAAGCAGAGATATCACAGGTTGAGGCTCAAAGTTCTAAAGATCCGTCTCTCCTATTAAAATATGGTTATGTTGATCTTCAGGAGGTGATAAATAAATCCTCAGCAGGGGTAAAAGCCCAGCAAGAATTAAAAAACTTTGTAAAACAAAAACAAAACGTGATCGATATGAAAGAGAAAGAAATTCAAGAATTCAAACAAAAAGCAGCCAATCCAAATATGAAGGATTCTATGATATGGTTAGGAGCACTGTCTTTATACAGCATGGATCAAGAAAAGAAAAAGTTGATTGACCAATCTCAAAAAAAAATTGAAACAAAAAGACAAGAACTTACTTCAACAATAATGAAAGAATTATTATGGAAAATGAAAAGATTAGGCAAGACTGATAATTATGGACTTATTCTCAGTAAAGAAGGATTAAGTCTTTTAGAGGGAAAAATATTAACCGATAATAATACAAATATTTTTTATAGAAATGCGAACACTGATATAAATAGAATTACTACTCTTGGCGTTGAAGATTTCGATGATATTACTAAAGAGGTAATAGCCTTTTTTGATAAAGGAGAAATTATAACCACAGAACAAAAAATAAATATTATATCAGACATTCAATCAAGGAATAAAGAATCGTCAAAAATAAATATTTCTGTTGAAGTGCAACCGGAACTTTTCCCCGTTATTGCAAAATTTATTTCAGAAGGGAACGAAGGCTTTGATATCCCTGGTTTAGTTAAATGGCAGCTTCACAATGAAGGAAGTGAAACGGTAACGGTTTCTGTTACATCTGAAGTTTCTGAATGGACACCGCCTGTTATAAAAACAATAGAGATAGGTCCTTATGAATCTAAGGAATTAACACAGACACCTTTTGGCACTAATTTATTAAAAAAACATGAAATAATCCCAGCAACCTTAGCATTAAAAGTAAAAAAAGAGGATAAAGTCATTTTTGAAGAAACCAGAAATATAAAAATCAGAGCCGCAGATGACATGATATGGTCTTTGCACAGCCCAAGCGATACAGTATATTTGATTGCAGCATGGGTAACACCAAAAGACCCTGTAGTTGAACAAATTTTAACAATAGCAAAAGAAAAGAAACGTGGAAGAAGTCTCTCCGGATATCTACAACCAGATGTCACCGAACAGGTGAGGGCAATATTTAATGCAGTAAGAGATATAGGTGTTTCTTATGTAAATAGTACCATGAGCTTTGGGCAGGTAGGCTTTACTCAACGAGTTAGACTTCCGAAAGAATCTATCAATCAGAGAGCTGCAAACTGTATTGATGGAGCGGTTCTGCTTGCCTCCCTTTTTGAAAATGTCGGGCTTGAGCCATTAATAATTTTGGTGCCAGGGCACGCTTTTGTTGGGGTTAGATTAGCTGCCGGAGCAAAAGAAACATTATTTATTGAAACAACATTGCTTGGACGTGAAGTGTCGGAAAGTATTTTAACAGGTGAGACTACCTTTAATGCAGCGGTTAGGATTGCTAACGAAGAATATATGAAAGCAGCTAATGAAGCCCCTTATAAATCAGATGCTCTCTATATTATTGATGTAAAGAAAGCAAGAGAAATGGGGATTTATCCTTTGTGATAAATGAAATGATGCATGGACTATAAATAAAAAAATTATTAGAAGGAGAGGTAACCATCTTAATAAAGAGCTTATCTGAAGAACCGTTAGAGAATTTTAAGGAAGGATTTCATGAGGACAAATAAAACATGACATCACTCTCTTCGGAAAAGCATATATATTGCTCGGTATTAGCGGGATCACGTCTATTGGTTTTCTCTCAGGTTCCTTGGCCCGTCGCCGGTTATTGCTGGTCGTTAGCCAAGACAACTAATGAAATCGAATAAATACCTCACATCGTTCCGGCCACTCATTGCGAACGCGGCTGGGCTGTGTGTTACCATTAAGTATAGCCTTCCGCCGTTCATCGACGGGTCATGCCGCCGAGAGCCGGATCTCGAACTCGAATGGCCAAGCGTGACCGCACTCTGCCGGGGATCGAAGTTCGCCCCTAAACTCGATGTGGGTGATGAACTCTTCTACATTACGGTAAAGCACAAGTACCACGATCTGAAAGAATCTCATTACCGACTGGTGGCGATCCTTCGGGTTGCCGAACGCTTCGAGACCCATCGCGAAGCGGCAATTTGGTACAGGCAACATTCGGACCGGCTTCCTTATAACTGCATGGTTCCGGGCAATGCCCCTTTGCCGTACGATAAAACGAATAAATCTCAACCGGACTTGAACATGTGGGACAAACACTACTGGAGCCGCGCTTCCAAGTACCCGACGTTCCTTCGATGCGAGAAGCTGTTCCTCGATATCTATTGCCCTCCAGTGATCATAGTTAGCGACCTGAAAGCTATTTTCGGAGGCAAAGTTCCGGGCACGCAGAACCCAAAGATGATCACGACAACCGAAGCTGAGGAGATGCAGAAACTGGCTACAATCCGAAGGGATTCGGCTCTCGGCTTCCACATGGAAACGAATAAAACCCTGCACCGGTGAAACCGAAGTTATGCTTGATTTCACCTCTTATCTTCAGTTCTTTTATCCTGCCAGCCTATCGATAAGTCGGTATTAACGTCAATCTTATTTCCACTAAATACCACAGACTTTGAAGTGCTGTCCCTCTTAATCAGATAATTCCTTTTATATGCTGAAGAATTGTTAGCATAAGTCAACTTTCTTTACACCCCCTTTTTGTTAGCAGAAGAGTTAGAGAAGAAAATACTATTAAATACGTTTCGCTACTGTGTCTTTCTAACGCAAATATATGCTTTACTGTGATGCCATAATTCTATCTTTGTTGGTGAAACTCTCATCTTCACTTAAATAATTATTATTCAGTACAGAAAGAAGTTGTTAAAGCACTGGTACTACACTGCACAAGTACAAACAAAAAGGTGTGAACAATGGGATTTTATTGACTGAGAGGGAAATCGACTGAATAAATTGTCAGTAAGCTTAAAAGATATTGACCTTCCGTGATAAAATGTCTATAGTAAATAAAGCCTTGAAGGTATTGCGGCAATAAACTCCATAGGTAATTAAGTTATTGGCAAATCATCCCGATAATTTATATATGGAAAGGAAAGGGGTAAAAAAATGGGCACTGCTATATTAAAGGATGACGGCAAAAAATATGGCGGTAAATTTGTCGCTATTCGTTCATTTAACAACAATGAAGTGCTTTGCTCCGGCAAAGATCCTGCAGCAGTTTTTAGTCGTGCAAAAAAGAAGGCAAAAAACCCTGTAGTATTCTATGTCCCCCAAAAGAATACAATTCATATCTACTAAATGCCTATCAATATAAATATTTCTTCACTGCTTTCAGAACGACACTCATCATCAGAGCAGCTTCAGAAAACTCAACAGCAGCCTCACCCCAATCCCCGTCGCCCCTTTGGGAATATACGGCCTGTCTTTATCGATCCATGCAGTGCCTGCGATATCGAGATGGACCCATGGTGTTTCACCTGCGAATTCCTTGAGGAAGTATGCTGAAGAGGAGAGAGAGCCTGATCTGCCGCCTGAATTCTTCAAGTCCGCTATATCACTTTTAATATAATCCTTATATTCATCAAAGAGGGGCATCTGCCATACTTTTTCAGCAGTTTCCGCTGAAGCCTTCTTCATTTTCTCCATTATGGATTCATTATTCCCCATCATTGCGATCACCTCGCTGCCAAAAGTTATTGAGCAGGCCCCGGTGAGAGTTGCTATATCGATAATGGCAGAAGGTTTAAACCGTTTTGCATATTCAATGGCATCGGCAAGCGCTAATCTTCCCTCTGCGTCAGTGCTGATGATCTCAATGGTTTTTCCTCCAATGGTCTTTACAACATCTCCGGGCTTTGATGCGCTGCCGCCCGGCAGATTTTCAGCAGCAGGAAGGATACCGACTATATGGACAGGCATGTTCATTTCAGAAGCAGCTTTTATTGCCCCGAGTACAGCAGCTCCGCCGGCCATGTCATATTTCATTTTTTCCATTCCCTCGCCTGGTTTGAGTGAAATACCGCCGCTGTCGAATGTTATAGATTTTCCGATAAGCGCAACAGGCGGAATGTTTTTACCCTTATAAGTAATTACAATAAATTTGGGTGGCTCAACAGACCCTCTTGTAACAGAAAGGTATGCCCCCATGCCGAGATCAGCAGCTTTGGCCTTGTCAATTACTTTCACCGAAATATTCTTCAAGGAACGCGCAGCCCTCACAAGCGCTGAAGGCGTCATATCGTTTGATGGGGTATTGACCAGATCACGCGCAAAATGCGTAGCAGTCGCTACGGTTTCTATCCATCTGGTCTCTTTATATAAATTCTCATTGGAAAGGACCGTGATTTCTTTAATCTCTTTGTGGTTCTTTTCTCTTTTGTATCTCAAAAATCTGTAATCAGCGAGAAGCCCGCCTTCGATGAAGTCAACGGGGGACAATTTCAAAGCTGAGATTATTCCGGCAGACAGAGCAATATTTTTATTATTCAGATTGCCAAGATATGAGATCGCTTTTCCCCCGGCCTGCCGCAGTTTCTCAGGTGTAATTTCTTTCTTTTTACCGAGGCCGATCAATAATATTCTGTCTGGTTTTATCGTGCCTTCTGAGTGAATAAGGCAGAGTTCATTATGTTTGCCGTTGAATTCTTTGGAAACTACCACCTTTTTTATCAAACCATTCAGGGATTTATTTATAATTTTGTAATAGTCTGTTCCTTCTCCCTCAAGCATGGGTAATATTAAAGCGCTGCATACAAATTCAGTTTCATTTATGTTGCGGATATGAACTCTCATAGATAATTGTTTTATATTATCATAATAGAACAGAGTATGTTTATAAACTCAGTAACTCTCTGTTTCTCTGTCATTCCGGCTTGTCCGGGTAACCCCTCAGTTACGGGTGGATTGGACTATCCCCCCCTTTGCCAAAGGGGGGTAATAACCCCGGTAAGTGAGGGATTACAATGCCGTTTATTTTTGCTTCAACTGAAATGATGGAATTATGGTAGAATAGTCAAAAAATGGGAGTATTTTATTTCAATAAAATATTGCTATTAAACCGGCAATTAAATACTATAAGCCGTCATTCCCGCTTGTCGGGAATTGGATGCCTTAATATGCTGAATACAAAGAAAGATTCCGGACGAGCCGGAATGACAGAATTCATGACATTACATGCCGGGTCAACAATATTTATTTTCGGGAATTTATTATGAAGAGCATGGAGTACATTTATAACAGGATAGAAGGTAAAAAATATGATTATCAGGATTATAATTTTACCCAGACAGAGAACAGCGCCTTAAAGAGCTTCTTTGATCTTTCGCAGGAGTTTGACAACATTGAGGATTTCTATAATCTCTGTGTGGTAGTCCCCAAGAGCTTTTTTGGCGTGGAGGGGTGTCTTTATATTGTTGATCCCAAACTTAATCTCATGAAGCTTGTTGCAAAGACGGAATTTGTGGGCGATGAATTGCACACGCCACCGCCGGATGATGTAAAACCCAATGATTGGCCCTATTATACAGACAGAAAGAGCCTTGTGTTAACTATACGCGGCAAAGAATTTTTGATTGACCAATTGCCCTTTGAGATTAAAGACGATGTACTTGGACTATTGGAAATATATCCTACTAAAAGCTTTAATGAACATCAGGAGCTATTTTTTCAGAAATATGCAAACCGTATAGGATTTAATATCCATAACAGGTTTCTCATGGAAAAGAACATTGAACACCTGAGATTTATCCGCTCCCTTGTTGCCGACATTGAGCATAATATAATTGTTCCCAACATGGTATATAAACTCTTTTTAAGAGGGCTGAAAAGGAAGATCATGAAGAACATTGAAATGGAAAAGGTTTTTATCGAGAAATCCTCTGCCGGCATGTGTGATGAGGCCTGCATGAGAGATTTTCAAAAGGAATTGAGTGATATTAATCAGGGGTTGACCACGGAACTGGAGAATATTGAGAAACATTATAAGAACATGAGCCTGTTTATTGAAACCCTGTTCCGGAAAAGCCACTTCGACCAGGGACGCCTGATACCCCGTACCAAGCCATGTAATATGCTGAAAGATGTAGTTCAGCCGCAGCTTGAGCGGTATGTGGAGCAATTCAAAAAGATGGGTATCTCGGTAAATGACCGTCTCAGCGGTATCCCGGATGCAGAGATTATTACTGTTGTTGACGTAGGTCTGATAGCTCAGGTATACGCCAACCTGTTTTCAAATGCGGTGAAATATACCCATGAGGCAACTACAGATGCCGGCGAAAAGGTTAAATATATAACGTATGGACATGAGATTATCAGAGATTATTTCGGCAATGGAAAAGACGGCGTCAAATACAATGTTTTCAGCACAGGACCTCATGTCCCTCCGGAAGACGGTGAAAAATTATTTGACGAGGGTTATCGCGGCAACAATGTTTCAAGCCAGCCAGGAACAGGCCACGGTCTCTCTTTCATTAAAAACGCTGTTGAGATACATGGAGGAGTGGCAGGTTATGAACCCACCCAGTATGGAAACAACTTCTATTTCATCCTTCCCAGATAGTAAATGACGCTACTCGCTCTTTCTTTTGCCTTGTATCTGTTCGCATTATGGAAAAGGCCCCTTATGTATGTCGGGCTTGTTCTTCAGGTTGCATATATAATTTCAAGAGGGATACAACTGGAAAGACTGCCGCTTGTAGGTCCGCATGACACGCTTGTCTTTCTTGCCGCTTCCATTACAGCGTTTTCCATCCCGTTCGGGTTTCTTTTAAAAGAGAAAAAACAGTTTTTTAATGTTGTGACAATATCAGCCTCTTTATTTACAGTACTTGTAATGATCTCCAAGCAGCATAATTCACCACTTCCTCCGGTGCTGAGAACATTCTGGTTCGAATTCCACGTTGTACTGGCGTTTATGTCGTATGCGCTTTTTGGCATTGCAGCGATACTTGGCTACTTCCATTTGACAGCAAAAGAGAGCTCAATCGAAGGCTTGCACTACAGGGCAGTGCTTATCGGGTATTGTTTGTTCACCCTGTCCATGATATTCGGCGGCATATGGGCATATCTTGCGTGGGGAACTTACTGGATGTGGACGCCAAAGGAGCTATGGACCAGTATTTTGTGGTTGTTTTATAGTTTTTACCTTCATGCACGACTGAGGCATTGGTGGACAGACAGGCCGATGGCTTACCTTGCTATCACGGGATTTGCCATTACAATGTTCACATATCTTGGCGTGAGTCTTTTGATGAAGAGCTCACACAGTTTTTAATTTTATGGGAACCACAGAGGGCACAGAGAGAGAAAAATATGGAAGTTAAGAAGATGAGAAAACGTGAAGATGAGAAAAGTCCAAAAGGTTTCTTTAACTTCTTAACTTCCCAACTTCTTAACTTCATATCTTTCTTCTTCTCCCTCAGAACAACCTTGTGGCTGTTGGGTTTCATGCTGGTGCTGATGCTTGCAGGCGCTTTTATAATGCCCTCTCAGGAGGAATTCGAGACAATTCATTCGGTCCCGATGCTTGAATGGTTGAAAATCCAGCCAATCTCAATTACATGGTGGCTGTGGGGTGCGATCGGTGTACTTTCGGCTCTTACAGTAAATACACTTTTCTGCAGTGTTGAATCTATTATAAAAAAACAAAGGGTCACGAAGTGGCTCCTGTTGATCTCTCCGCAGATAATACATATCGGATTTCTTTTTATGCTGTTTGCACACTTATTGAGCGCAGCCGGAAGCTACCAGAAGCTCACGGTAGCGCTGGAAGGCAATATGTTCAGGATCTCAGATAACACGGTACTGAAGGTTAAGGATATAAATATCCAGTCTGATCACAGCGGATATATAACTGACTGGAAGGTTGTCATTGAATATCTCAAAGAAGGGAAAGAATTATTGACCGATACAATTTTACCAAACAGCCCTTCGCTCCGAACGGGATTTAATATAAATGTTAAAGACCTGCAGGCGTATCCTTATGAAGCGGTTCTTCTTCAGGTAAGCAGGGAGCCCGGCGCTGTCTGGGCTCTTGCCGGCAGTATTATATTCATGGTGGGTATTATTACGTTGATTGCCCTGAAGATAAGAATGGAAAGGTAGCCTTTTCAAAAGCTTCGAGCGCTTTTTTTCCAAATAATACAAAACGGATAAGCTCAATATCATTATGTTCCTTCAGATATTTAATTGCCGTTCCTAACGCGATCTCTGCCGCTTCTTCCAGTGGATATCCATATGCTCCGGTGCTTATGGATGGAAACGCTATGCTCTTTATGCCTTTCGACGAAGCAAGCTTCAGGCTGTTTTTATAAGCGTTCTCAAGCAGCTTCGGTTCATTGTGAATCCCATCCCTGTAAACAGGACCAACTGTATGTACCACATATCTTGCCTTAAGGTTTCCTCCCGTTGTTATAACTGCCTCGCCTGTCTCGCATCTGCCTATCTTCATGCATTCCTCAAGAATCTTTGGTCCACCAGCCCTGTGAATGGCCCCATCCACACCGCCGCCGCCACGAAGGCTCTTATTTGCAGCATTTACAATTGCTTCGGCGTCCTGTTTTGTTAAATCACCTTCAACAAGGGATAAAACACTTTTGTTTATTTTGATTTCCATGTAGATCTCCTGATTATGTTACTTCATGCGTTTTCGTCAGATACTCAAAGCTCATATTCGCCTGCACTGCATTATGCGGAATCAATACATACTTCCACGGCTTACCGCCGTTCATAACGGTAAAGTCTGTGGCGTTTTTACAGTAGTGCAAGGCTGCCGCTGATTTTTCCTGAACGTCAGAATCCTCAATCGAGCCTTCTTTCTTTGTCTCCACCATATAGATAGTGTCAGATGTTTCAACAACGAAATCAGGATGGTATTGCTTGGAGTTATGTTTCCAGTAAATATAAAACTGTCTCTGCGACGGTCTCAGCCATTTCGATACTGATTTATCATTCTCCAGAATAATCGCAAAGTCTTTCTCTGTTTTCGAGTCAAACTTGTACAGATTATGACATGCCTTTCTGAATCCGCTGAACACCTTACCGGGAATCAGGCTTGCCGGTGTGATGGTCTCGGTAAAGTGATGAATGCTGTCCCTGCTGTATTTTGAAAAGTTATGTTCTTCAATCCGGGTAAACGGTCTGACAACGGGCTTCTCAAAGCCCGGAGCTTCGCAGAAAAAATGCTCCATCATTTGGAAATAAATAAACTGCCCGATTTCTTTCTTATGGTATTGAACAACATTCATAACACCGTCAGCGTCAAGATATGATTGAAACTTTTTTACTGTCTGCTCCGCAAGCTTAAACAATAAATCCGCTTGCACGTCATAATCTATCTCAGTGTAATTCATCAATTCATTTACAACGATCCTCGCAGGGGTATCAATGATAATTCTGCCTTTGCCGATTATTATGTCAACGTTGTTTTCCTGTTCCCGTAGTTTTCTGATAAGTATCTCTTCAGACACGGGCTGGTAATTAAGGTTTCCCGTATCAAGATCAAAATCCTTAAAACCTGACCTGACCTCGCCTGTCTGCTGTATGGTAATTCTGGGAATCTCGATGATATTATCCGTTCTTTGAGAAAGAGCCCTTCGGATGCGTTAGTGGTGAAATTCCCCTCTTGAGAGGGGTCAGGGGTGTGTTTCTTCAAAGTTAATTAGCCAAAATATTCAAACTCTCCGCCTGCGGCTGACGAAGGCTCAAACGGTTCTTTATGGAATTGGCAAGGCGGTTCATTTGTTTTACTTATTCCCCTCTTGGGAGGGGTGAGGGGTGGGTTCATTTACCCTTATCCATTCTTCAATCGCAGTAACAACCCCCTGCATATTTCCCTTAACATCTGAATCATAAAATCTCAGAAACCTTATTCCAAGAGATTCCAACCTTGTTTGTCTTATATCATCTTCTTCATTCTTGTTCTCATGACTGACGCCATCAATTTCAATTGCAAGCATTAATTCATTACAGAAAAAATCTACAATATAATTGTCAATTGGTTTTTGACGGTCAAAGTCGTACCCCAGGATTTGTTTCTTCCTCAAATACTGCCAAAGCAAAACTTCTGACAATGTGCTGTTATTTCTCAATTCTCTTGCCCACGTTTTAAGCTTTGGATTATATGGTAGTATCGTCTTGAGCTTCATTCGAGTATTCCTATGTCTTTTTTACCCACCCCTTAATTCCCTCCGAGGAGGGGACTTTTTTATTCCCCTCTTGAGAGGGGTTAGGGGTGTGTCCGTAAGACCTCTCCGGGTCTTCAATCAATATCCTCGGCTCCAGCCTCGGCTGCTCATCCTTGCCTATCCATGTGAGTTCGAGTTTTTGGGGT